>JBAQMM010000241.1:0-8072 GCA_049302815.1 Anaerolineaceae bacterium
GGCGCCGACCAACTCGGTGTTGCTGGCGCAGCGGGCTCTGACCGACATCCCGGTAGGCGGGAAAACCCCCCTGGCTGCCGGTCTGCAAATGGCATACGATGTGATCAAACGCGAAAAAGTCCTTCACCCGGACGTGCAGCCGCTGTTGATCGTCTTGACCGATGGGGCCGGGAATGTGCCGATGGGTAAGAAGGCGGTTCAGGCGGAGATTGAAGAACTGGCGGGCATGTTCGCCAATGAAGACCTCCACTGCGTGGTCATCAATATGGAACACAAGGCTTTTGACCAGGGGCTGGCTAAAAATCTGGCGGAGCACATGGGCGCGGTTTGTTACACACTGGATGACTTGAAAGGTGAGACGCTTTACCGGACGGTTCAAAGGGAGATGCACGCGGCAGCCGCGCAGACCTAATTTGGGCTGAAGCGGCAATGATTGGCACTAAGCCCCGGGCTGGGGTAAACCCGCGGGTTGATTTAATGGGGATTATTCGACCGCGACGATGCTCATATCAGGGAAGAATTGGCGAATGGTGCCAGCCACCCAGCCTTGCAGCGTTGCTGGGGAAAGCGGGCAGCCCTCGCAGGCACCCCCCAGGCGCACTTTAACCACGTTCCCTTCAATTGAGACCAATTCAACCGAGCCGCGATGGTATTGTTCTATGTAGGCGCTGATCTGGTCAATCAGACCGGCAATCTTTTCCTCCTTGGAAAAATTCGGAACAGGTACGTTGTTCATCAAGTCCTCCTTTCATCAGACCAGACTGGGCAGAGTTAATCTTATCATAATTGGCAGATGGAGGGAGGATTGGGCAGCCTAAGAGCGTATCTGCTGCGGCTGGCCGCTGTGAAATATCAGGCGGTAATACTGCCCTCAGGCAGCCGGGAATTCTTGTTCACCTGTCCCTCGCGCTCCATCAAAAAATCACCGATCAGACGTTTTCCTTTTTCTTGGAGATCGTTTTCGAGATCAATGAGCTGACTTCCTCGCTGATTGAGCTTCTCAGAACCTTTTGGCTTTCCGAAAATAAGGTTTCAAGGATGTTCTTTAAATGGGACTGAGTCAGGGGATCCAGGTTTCTATAGGTGGTGATCATGGTCTTTGCGCCTGCCAGTCTTTCCTGGGAGAGTTCGCTGACCGTCCGCGCTCCGGTTGCCTGCAGGAGTTCGAACAACGCCTCCACAAATTCCGACCTTTCTTCCATGGGCACCTGATCGAGCCAGGACCGGATGGCAGTGTTGAGGCTCAGGCTGTTTTTGGACAGCCCTTCCTCGTACACAAAATTGGGGCCTTTCACTTCCCATGAAAAGGCGTTGTGCTGCATCATGCCAATCTCATCGCTGTTCACCACTTTGTATTCCTCGCAGTGTTCCAGCAGCATCCCCACCACGGACGATTTTGGCAAAAAGGTCATCACCCTGGCGACGATACTCTGGTAACCCTCGCTTTGAATAATGCTGGTTTGAAATCCGGGACCGTCATTGTTATAGATGGCAATGATCCTATCCCGCATTTCCGGTGTGGCGTGGGAGCCGGCATAGACCGCCAGGTTGCCCCCCTTGGAATGACCGCCGAGATAGAAGTGCCCTTCCAGGCTTTCCATGGCGTTCTTTAGATAATGCGCGGCTTGGGTCTGTGCTGGCACCACATCCTTAAAACTCATCTGCATGTCTTCTTTCCAGCCGGTGAGGGTGTCATCCGTACCGCTGAAAGCCACAAAATGCTGCCCGGAGTTGATGGAAAAAACCACAACGGAAAATTGTTTGGTGCGTTCAAAATCTACCTGGTCGACGTACCTGGATAAACGGACATCCCGAAAACGGGCAGACTGGGCGGCTTTTTCCAATAATATTGGGACCTGCGAAAAAAATGACCTGGTGACCGGGGAGATGGATTGACTGTCTGTGGGGGTGAGCAGTTCCGCCACCTGAGACAGCGCAACCGAGCCTTCCTCGGCTTCTCCAGGCACAATCCCCTGCAGGTCCAGGTATACCAGGACGGAGAAAATCAGGTTATCGACTTCATTGAAGCTGTCGCATGCAAAACTTACATCTCCGCGCCAATCCAGATAATCCATAATATTTTGCATGACAACTCCTCTACACTATGAATATCATTTTACATCAAGATTGAAATGAGGTGCCGCCGTGCTTTTCCCTCCGGGCGGATTCAAGACTCTAAACTTTGGATGGATCAGATACAACCAACAGTGCTGCTGGTTGATTCCAAACCAGTTATCTACCGGCCGCTGTAAACAGCTTTGTTCTTGAGATAACTATCCCGATAAAGCAGGAGGACTGCACAAATTACACCACTTGCAACCATGCCAATATCTTCGAGAATGCACGAGAAACCCACAGAATACCTGTGGGGCTGTAGATGGTATCTACAAAGATGGGGACACCAAAGAGAACAGAGGCTTGAACCCAACCCAAAACACAGGGAGACTCATGGTTATACTCCGTGTCCGATCCATCCCATACAAAAGAGATATGGCGTAAGCAGACGGAAGGCTTCGCACTCTGGAGACCGGCTCGAACAGAGGATGGTTTGGTGCAATCAAAAAAGGATTGCGCCGGACTCTGAATAATCGCCAATAGGCAGCCGGAACATACAGACTTTATCAGCTCTCACCCAACAACTTGACATAATCCCCCATCCTTTCTATAATTCAGTAACTGAATTTATGGAACATCAAAACACGGTCAATCAAGCCAATCGCGAGCTCGATCTGCTCAGAAAAATCGAACAGAACCCGGATATTTCCCAAGCCAGCCTGGCGGACGAACTGGGCGTGGCCGTAGGCACCGTCAACTGGTACCTCAAACGCCTGATCTCCAAAGGCTACGTCAAGGTCAAACGCGCCCAGCGCAAGAAACTGCGTTACATCATCACTCCGGAAGGCATCGCCCTGCGCACCCGCTTGACCATGGAATACATTCAAAATTCCTTCGAACTCTACCGGCATTCCCGCGAGACTACCACCGCCCTCCTGCAGCAAATCCGCCAAAACGGTTACTCTCAGGTTAAAATTGAAGGCTCCGGTGAAATCGCTGAAGTATGCCAGCTGACCTGCCTTGAACAGAATATGACCGTCATGGATGCCCCGGGCATCCCCAGGATCATCATCCAAGGCATTAATCTTGCACTGCAATTTCCTGAGGATGAGCCCCAAACGGTATCATCAGAATCATTCAACCAACGAGGTGATCATGGATAATCCAATCGATTTATCCACTAAGCGAATCTGCATAACCGGTGGCGCCGGATTTTTAGGTACCCATCTGGTCAAAAAACTACAGGAAAAAGGCGCCCGCCAGATATTCATTCCCCACTATGAGGATTACGACCTGGTAAACGGCGAAGACATCCAGCGCATGCTGGCAGATTCCAAACCGGATATTATCATCCACCTTGCTGCCCACGTAGGCGGTATCGGCGCCAACATGGCTAAACCGGCCGAATTCTTCTACGACAACCTGATGATGGGCGTGCAATTGATGCACCAGGCCTGGCAAAAGGGCGTGGAAAAGTTCGTCGCCATCGGCACCATCTGCGCCTACCCAAAGTACACTCCCATTCCATTCAAGGAAGAGAACTTGTGGAATGGCTATCCGGAAGAAACTAATGCCCCCTACGGGCTGGCAAAGAAAATGCTGCTGGTGCAGGCGCAAGCCTACCGCCAGCAGTACGGCTACAATGCCATTTTTCTTCTGCCGGTCAATCTTTACGGCCCCGGGGATAATTTCAACCCCGCCAGCTCGCACGTCATCCCGGCTTTGATCCGCAAATGCATGGAAGCCAAAGACCAGAACGCCCCCGAGATCGTGGCTTGGGGTGACGGTTCCCCCACGCGGGAATTCATCTATGTCGAGGATGCGGCGGAGGGCATCAGCCTGGCGACGCAGTACTATAACGGGGCTGAACCGGTGAATATTGGTTCCAGCTATGAGATCAGCATCAAAGATCTGACCGAGCTGATCGCCCATCTGACTGGCTTTGAAGGGCGGATCCGCTGGGATGCGAGCAAACCCAACGGGCAGCCACGCCGCAAACTGGATACCTCGCGTGCCCGCGAATACTTCAACTTCACGGCCCGGACCGATTTCGAGGAAGGGCTGCGCCACACCATAGACTGGTACCGCCAAAACAGGAGCCATATCGCGTGACGAACAATGAAACTGCCAATCAGAAGGTCATCCTCAAACCTGCCAAAGGCTGGCTGGGAATTGACTTAAAAGAACTCTGGCACTACCGCGAGTTGATTTACTTCCTCACCTGGCGCGATATCAAAGTGCGCTATAAGCAAGCGGTGTTGGGCATTGCCTGGGTGATTTTGCAGCCGCTGGTAACCGCGATTGTTTCCACATTTGTTTTTAGCAGAGGTCTCAAAGTTGATAGCGGCAGCTTGCCATATCCCTTATTTGTGCTTTCAGCATATCTTCCCTGGCATTTGTTTGCAAACTCTCTCACCAAGTCGAGCAGCAGTTTGGTGGGCAATGCCAACTTGCTCACAAAAGTCTACTTCCCACGCATCATCATCCCGCTTTCCACAGTTTTGGCATCGGTGGTTGATTTTGTTATCTCACTGGTGATCTTGCTGGCTGCCATGCTGCTTTATAAAGTGCCTTTTTCCTGGACAATCCTCTGGATCATCCCCTTTTCACTGTTAGCTATGATGATCGCCCTGGCAGTTGGCCTTTGGTTTTCGGCATTAAACGTGCAGTATCGCGATGTGCAGCAGATGTTGCCCTTTATTACCCAAACCTGGATGTATATCACCCCGGTACTCTACCCAATCAACGTTGCTGCCGGGGGAGTGATGCAAGTCATTTACAATCTCAATCCAATGGTCGGCGTGGTGCAGGGCTTCCGCTGGGCTTTGTTTGGCGGTTCTCCCCCGGATATCACTATGCTGATCTCCACCATCGCTGTGCTGGTCCTGCTCGTTTCAGGGCTGTTCTTCTTTCGGCACATGGAAAAAACTTTCGCGGATGTGGTGTGATGATGGACAGCGACTATTCCATCAAAATACAGGGCATTTCCAAGCGCTACAAGATTGGTGCCGCCCAGGAACGCTCCGACACCCTGCGCGACCTGATCACCAGCCAAGCGCAAAAAATTGGGCAGACCTTCTCCCGCGACAGGTCTGCTAAAGCTACCACTGACATCATCTGGGCACTGAAAGACGTCAGCTTTGATGTCAAAAAGGGGCAGGCACTGGGCATCATCGGGCGCAACGGCGCCGGCAAGAGCACCCTGCTCAAAATCCTCTCCCGCGTCACCGACCCGACCGAGGGCTACGGTGAATTGCGCGGACGGGTCGGATCGCTGCTCGAGGTCGGAACAGGCTTTCACGCGGAACTGACCGGCCGAGAAAATATCTTTCTGAATGGTGCCATTTTAGGTATGCACAAAAAGGAAATTGAAGCCCGCTTTGACGAGATCGTGGCTTTTTCCGAAGTCGGTCAATTCATTGACACGCCGGTCAAGCGCTACTCCAGCGGCATGTACCTGCGTCTGGCATTCGCCGTCGCAGCGCATCTCGAACCTGAAATTCTAGTGGTGGACGAGGTTCTGGCAGTCGGGGATGCCGATTTTCAGCGTAAGTGCCTGGGCAAGATGAGTGACGTCGCCCAAGAGGGGCGTACCGTCTTGTTCGTCAGCCACAATATGTCTTCCATTCTGCGCCTGACCCAGGAATCCATTGTGCTCGACAAGGGCAAAGTCCTGCTGCGTGCGCCCTCTTCCGAAGCGGTTGATTTCTACCTCAACCGCGGACTCTCCAATCTGGCTGAGCGCTATTGGGAAGAGGACGAAGTCCCGCTCTCAGCGGCACCCTTCCGCCCGCTCGCGATCCGCGTTCTCAACAAAGACGGTCAGGTCTCGGATAGCGTCCGCAGCGTTGAGCCCATTACCATTGAAATTGATTACGCTCTCTCGCAGGAAGTGACCGGCTTGCGGGTCGGTTTCTATCTGATGACCACCCGCGGTGAACCGGTCTTTACCGGCTTCGATACCGATTCCACTGAGCTGTTCAGCGCCTATCCCGCCCGACCGCGGGGCACCTACACCAGTCGCTGCACCATCCCCGCCAACACGCTCAACGAAGGGCGCTTTATGCTCGGCATCAATGCCAGTTCGTACCATATCCGGCGCTATTTCCAGGACGAGCAGTCGCTCAGTTTCTCAGTGGATGCCAGCGGTGCCCCGGGCAGTCAATGGCCGGAACCACGCCCGGGCAGTCTCCGACCTGTGCTGGATTGGACCATCAAACGGCAGGAATAGCGCATGGGATACAAAAACAAACTCAAAGATCTTCTGGGAGATTTGCCCCTAACTGCCGAAGTCTACTGGTTATTGCGCGGGCAGTATAAACCCTGGTCTTCCCACTACAATCTGGACGGGTTGAAATCCGTTTTGCCTCAAGCCGTTGCGGACGTGCAGCGGCTGGCAAAACCCAACCCCAAACCCAGAAAAATCTGCCTGTTCGCGCCCCTGCACTACTGGATTGAACAGGCCGGGTTGATTTCCCTGGCATTGGCCGGGCAGGGACACCAGGTGAGCCTGGGTTACCTGCCTTATGCTGAGTGGGACAAGCCCATTTCCCGCTTTGACCTGCGCCGGCAGGATCTTTACACCCAAAAATTACTTGCTGCTGCTGCGCCGGTTATGGAGATTGTGCCCCTGATGTATCACCTGTGCGATGAGCGCAACCTCTCCCCGGAGCTTGTCCGCATCGTGGAACAGGTTTCGAACTACGACACCCAGTACACCCTGCAAATGGAAGAAATCAGCACCGATTCGGAACTGTACCAACTGCGCTACCAGCGCAATTTGCAGGCTGCCGGGGTCCTGTTCGATTGGCTTTTATCTGCTCAGCCGGATGTGGTCATCGTCCCCAACGGGACCATCCTCGAAATGGGCGTGGCTTACCGGGTGGCACGCCTGCTTGGCATCCAGGTCATCACCTTTGAATTCGCCGACCAGCGCGAACGCATCTGGCTGGCACAGGATGCTGAAATCATGACCCACGATACCACCGAGCTTTGGTCAGCCCTGGGGAACCAGCCCCTGCCTGAGCCAGCCCGGCAGGCTTTGTTGGACATGTTTGCCGCCCGCAAGAACGCCAAACTGTGGGGAAACTTTGCCCGCCAATGGCAGCAAACCCCGCTGCAGGGCGCTTCCAAAGTCAGGAAGCAGCTGGGTCTGGATGAAAGACCGGTTATCCTACTTGCCACCAACGTACTGGGGGACAGCCTGACCCTCGGTCGCCAGCAGATTTCCAAAACCATGGCGGATTGGATTGTCGGGACGATCAAATACTTTGTAGGAAGAACAGATGCCCAGCTGGTCATCCGCGTGCACCCGGGCGAATTGCTCACCCACGGCACGTCCATGGTGGACGTGATCACGGCTGCCTTCCCAGAACTGCCCGAAAATATTCATCTGGTGCGGCCGGAAGACAAAACCAACACCTACGACATCATCGAAATTGTCGACCTGGGCTTGGTATATACCACCACGGTCGGTTTGGAAATGGCCATGTCGGGGCTGCCGGTGATTGTGGCAGGTAAAACCCACTACACCCGCAAAGGCTTCACTTTTGACCCGCCCACCTGGCAGGCTTACGAGAAAACCCTCGACCAGATCCTGGAAAATCCATCCAATTACTGCTTGAACCCCTCCCAAGTGGAGCAAGCCTGGCTGTACGCCTATCTGTTCTTCTTTGAATTCTCACTGCCCTTCCCCTGGCATCTGCTCTGGTTGGGTGAAGACTTTAAGACCAGACCAATTTCCTGTGTTCTCAGCCCCGAAGGGCAGGCGCGTTACGCACAGACCTTTGCATACCTGACCGGCGAGACACTGAATTGGTCAGCCCGCAAGTTGGTCCGCTTGAAGGAACTGCCCCAGTCGGAAGGAACCTCCCATGCCGGATAACGCCGTAAAACAGGAGGTCGGTCGGTTTTACGACCAGGTCGGCTGGCAGCTGGAAGAGGACGGTCTGTACCAAAATGCCCAGTACGAAGACCTGCGGCCGGTCTCAGCGGAATACATCGCACGAGCCCACGCC
>JBAQMM010000242.1:0-1888 GCA_049302815.1 Anaerolineaceae bacterium
CCCTGGCGCTGATGCGGGCCATGGCGCAAAGACAATTCGAGCAGCAGGTTCAGGCGGCGCCAAAACCCGGTTCCAACACAGTCATCGGTGTCGTCGCCACCAACGCCAAGTTGACCAAGGAAGAAACCAACAAACTGGCCCAAATGGGGCAGGACGGCATCGCTATGACGGTCAGACCCGCCCATACCATGTTTGACGGCGACACGCTGTTTGCCCTCTCCACGCGGATGGTTCCGGCGGATTTCAATCTGGTGGGTGCCTATGCCGCTCAGGTGGTGGCGGAAGCCATCCTCAACGCCGTGCGGGCAGCCAAAAGTATGGGAGACCTGCCCGGCCTGGCCGGCTGACCGGATGGCACCTCTACCGTGCAATGGAGGGGGCAGTTCAGTCGTATAATGAACGGGTCAATAGAATAATTGCAGCACTGATGATGGAATAGTTACAAAGTAAGGAAAAAATCATGGCATACACATTAGCATCTAAAGTTGGCGAACTCCTGAAAGATCCTCGGGCAGTGGAAATTATCGAAAAATATGTTCCGGGCCTGACCAAGAATCCTTTGGTCGCCCTGGCGAAAGGCAAGACCCTGAAATCCCTGCTGGAAATGCCCCAGGCCAAAGGGACCGGGCTGACCGAAGAAATGATCACCAAGGTGCTGGCGGAGATCAACGCGAAGAAGTAAGCGGGTACACTCGGTTCCTGCCCAGATGCGGGGCTGGAAATTCAGTTCCCGTTGGGGTTTCCAATTGCCCGATGCCTTATTTGTGCCACAGCCCTTCCCAGACAGGCAGTGCACGCTTTTTCGGCTTAAATTTTATGGCGCGCCAGGCCGCCTGCACAACCCCATTTGCCGTCGGGGCAGGATAACGCCCACGCTGGATGAGGGTGTATTCAACCCACACCCGGCTATTCTATAGTAAAAGGAAGGATGCGATGCTGCTGACACTGGATATCGGCAATACCAACATCACCCTGGGGTTGTTTGAGGGCTCGCGGCTGAGTGCTCATTGGCGCTTGCAGAGCGACCCGCACCGTATGCCCGACGAATATGGCCTGCAGCTGCTGGGTCTCTTTCAGCGCAATGGCTTCCGCGTGGAAGGGCTGCAGGATGTCGTTCTGGCGTCGGTGGTGCCCCCGCTCACCAGCCACCTCCAGGAAGCCTGCCACGATTACCTGGGCAAAACCGCCCTAGTGGTGGAAAGCCGCCACTGCGCCCCCATTCTGAACTGCTATGATCCCCCTTTCGCGGTCGGGATTGACCGGTTGGTGAACGCAGTGGCGGTGGAAAAGCAGTTTGGTCTGCCCGCCTGCGTGGTGGATTTCGGCACCGCCACTACCTTTGACGCCATCGACCGCGATTACAACTACCTGGGAGGAGCCATCGCCGCGGGAGTGGACATCTCAGCTGATGCCCTGTTCAGTCACACCTCCAAACTTCCCAAGGTGGACCTGCAGCTGCCGCCCTCCGTTATCGGCGGCAATACCACCCATGCCATCCAATCTGGGCTGCTCTATGGCTACATTGCCATGGTGGAAGGCATGGTGACCCGCTTCCGCAAGGTGTTGGGCGAGGACACCCATGTGATCGCCACTGGCGGGCTGGCGCCCCTGATTGGCAGCCATACCGCCTGCATTGACGCAATAGACCCCTGGCTCACGCTCGAGGGGCTGTATCTCATCTGGGAAAGGATGCATTCATGAGCAATCCCCTGATCGGAAAACGTCTCGTTTTGGGCGTGACCGGTTCCATCGCCGCCTATAAAGCCGCTGACCTGGCTTCCAAACTGACCCAGGCTGGCGCGCTGGTGGACTGCGTGCTGACCGAATCAGCCCAGAAATTCGTGGGGCCCATCACCTTTCAGTCCGTCACCGGGCGCAAGGCTTACAC
>JBAQMM010000243.1:0-22771 GCA_049302815.1 Anaerolineaceae bacterium
CTTCTGAGCTATGCGGGAGCCTGCCAAGGCTCCCGCATTTCTTTTGAATTACTTCTCAGTCAATCTTACTGAATCAAGAAGTTGAACAGGATTACGTCCTGCTGCAGACCAGGGCGTCCAAAGTACAGGCGCAGAGGCTGGTCATTGGCGGTGTCGCAGATTTCAAAGCGGTCAATTCCAAGCTTAGTGGTGTCTACCGAACAAACCGGAACAGGCTCCTGGTAAGTATTGGTTTCGGAGTCGTAGATTACAATCTCACCGACCATGGGATCAACCTGGGCGCGCTGTTCGGCTGGAATGTACGTAAAGTCAACGTCACCAGCCTGGAGCATCGCAAAGCGGGTGCCAAATTCAGGAACGATCTTGATGGCAACATTTGCAACCTTGGCAGGTTCGCCCCAATAACCATCAAAGGCGGCCAAAGCGATTTCCTGACCCTGGGTCCAGTGATCCAGTTTGTAGGCACCGGTACCATTGGCAATGGCGGTGAAGGGATCTTCAGCCGAGGTCATGCCATAGGTATTCTGCCAGGTATCGCAGCTTCCATCCCAGCCACCGTTCTCAATAACCCATTCCTGATCCATGACGGAACCCCAGCCATTGGCAAGAGTGGGCAGGAAAGGACCCCAAGCCTGGGACAGGGTTAGAGTAACAGTACCAGCTTCGTCATCAGCCACGATCTTGGATTTGACAGTTTCACAGGCGGCGACGAGTTTGGCAGGGTCAGCGGCAACCAAACCTTCACGGTTGTCAGCTAACTCACCGGTGTCATCAACAAGCAAGGTGATGTCATCCACGCCGACACCAAAGAAGGGTTCAGCCAGCAGCCACTGCGGGGAAGAATAACCACCCTGCAAAAGGCCGCGCTGGAGGGAATAAGCCACATCAGATGGGGTCAGATCTCCACCTTCATGGAACTTGACACCCTGGCGGATATTGAAGGTCCAGACAGTGCCATCTTCCGAGACGGTCCAATCCTCAGCAAGCTGACCAACAAATTTATCGGTTGCGTCGCCATCATAGAAAACAAGGGTTTCATAGACGTTCTGGATAATTTCACCGCTGGCAGTATCATAGCTGAGGGCTGGATCAAGAGTGTCAAGATCACCGGAGGTGGCATAGGTCAGGGTATCAGGATTCGGGGCACCTTCAGCTTTGGAAATAGTCTTGTAGTAGATATTAGAGAAAATTGGATTCATAATACGACCGGAAATCCATTTTTGCTCATATCCATGGGAAGTAGCTAGCACGATCGGGATTCCAGGAACCTGGTCATAATAGAGCTGATTAAATTCCTGATAAACCACATGCCTTTCGGCAGGATCGATCAGGGAAACGCCTTCATCAAGCAGTTCCTTAAATTGAGCCTTCAGGTCATCGGGCATATTCTGACGAGCGCCATAGGTACCGGTAGTGTACGGTTGATACCAGTTGTGGGCGTCATGAATATCTTCCAACCAACCAGCAGTCATGATCGGGATTTTGTGAGCACGCTGAGCAGCCAGGTAGGCAGGCCAGGGCAGACCAAGAACCTCAATGCTGAATTTTTCATTGACTTCAGCGAGATTAGCCTGCATAATCTCAGCCATGATTTGACGGGTGGTGTTGCCGGTGTTGTAGAGCATCTGGAGGCGGAAACCCATCTCCCAGACATCATCGGGATCTTCGCCAGCGGGGATGCCATCTTTATCCACATCAGCCAGTTTGAACTCTTCGGCTGATTTTTCCAGATCCATAGAGTAATATGGAGCTTCAGTATCGTAGCCAGGCATGCCGGGCAGGGAGAGAACCTTGGATTGAACAGCTTCACCCATGTAGACTTCATTTACGATGGTATCCCAGTCGAAGGCATAAGCAAAAGCCTTGCGAATGTGAATGTCATCAAAGAAGGTGGGGGGAATGCCATTACCATCCAGTTTATTGGAACCAAGGTATGGGTTCTCAGTTACCTCTTCAACCACCGGTTCTTCAGTCGGTTCTTCAGTCGCCACCTCAGTTGGTACTTCGGTAGGAGCTTTCGTTTCCTCGGATACAGGTGTTTCCGTAGCGGTAGTGGCGCAAGCTGACAAGGTCAGGCTTGCAACCAGCACCAAAGCAATAAACAAATAAATTTTACGCATTGTATTCTCCTCCTTGAGAGAATGATCTAAAGATTTGACGAACAGAATGCTGACAGCTAAATAGTTTCCTGATTAACCACCTCCTCGACAAGATTATTTTGATTGACTTTTAAACAAGCTGCGAAATGTCCTGGTGTGTATTCACGAAATTCCGGCTGCTGGAGTGCACAACCTTCGTCGGCGATGGGGCAGCGCGTTCGGAATCGGCATCCAGAGGGCGGATTGACGGGCGATGGAACATCTCCCTCGAGAATGATCCGATTTTGGGTCTCATAATATGTGGGGTCCGCAACTGGTATAGAGGAAAGCAATGCTTGGGTGTAGGGGTGCAGAGGGTTGTCATAAATATCGTTGCGATCTGCCAGTTCGACGATGATTCCCAGATACATGACTGCCACCCGGTCACTGATATGGCGGACCATGGAAAGGTCGTGGGCGATGAAAAGATAGGTCAGCCCCAAGTCTCTCTGCAGGTCTTCCAACAAGTTGACCACCTGCGCCTGGATGGAGACATCCAGGGCGGAAATTGGTTCATCACACACGATAAAGGAAGGGTTCATCGCCAGGGCGCGCGCCACGCCGATGCGCTGACGTTGACCGCCTGAAAATTCATGCGGATAACGGCTGGCATAGTTAGGATCCAACCTTACCAATTGTAATAACTCAGCGACCCGGTCATCAATCTGCTTGCCGGTGGCTTCACCGAAAGCCATCATCGGCTCTCCGATGATATCCCGCACGGTCATGCGCGGGTTAAGGCTGGAATAAGGGTCCTGGAAGATCATTTGAACGTCCTTGCGCATCAGGCGCATGGGTTCAGGTTTGAGTTGTGCCAGATCAACGTCCTTGAAGTACACATGACCGGAGGTTGGTTTGTAAAGTTGCAGGATGGTTCGACCGACAGTAGTTTTGCCACAACCGGACTCTCCCACAAGGCCAAGAGTCTCACCCTGCTTAATCTGAAAGGAGACCCCGTCGACTGCGCGCACAGCGCCAACCTGCCGGCGGATGACGCCCCGATATATCGGAAAGTGCATTACCAAATTTTCAACTCTGAGTAAAACTTCGTTATCGCTGCTCATTAACGCTCGCTTCCGGTGCTCGTATCAACCCAACAGGCAACCCGATGATCATTGCCAATGGGTTCCAATAATGGGTTTTCGTGCCAACAATGTTCTTTGACAAACGTACAACGTGGTGAAAACGGACAGGAACGCGGCGTCTGGTAAAGCACGGGTGGCATACCCTCGATGGAGTACAAACGTTTCCGGCCTTTCTTCTGAATTTGAGGCAGACTGCTTATCAACCCGATAGTGTAAGGATGGGATGGCTTGGCGTAGAGTTCTTTTACCGGGGCTTCTTCAATGATGAAACCACCGTACATGACTGCCACACGCTGGGCGATGCTGGCAACCACACCAAGGTCGTGGGTGATCCAGATGATTGCCATGCCCAATTCTTGCCGTAGGCGAATGACGAGGTCTACGATTTGGGCTTGAATGGTTACATCCAGGGCGGTGGTTGGTTCATCCGCGATCAGGATTTGAGGGGCACAAGAGAGTGCCATGGCAATCATGACGCGCTGACGCATACCGCCGGAGTACTGGTGAGGATAGTCCTTCAGGCGGTCAGCTGCTCTGGGGATACCGACTGACTCAAGCAGCTCAATTGACCGTGTGCGAGCCTGTTCCTTGGTGATGCCCATGTGGAGCAGCAAAGGTTCCTCCATTTGCTTGCCAATGGTCATGACGGGGTTCAAAGAAGTCATCGGGTCCTGGAAGACCATGCTGATCTGAGCTCCTCTGACCTGACGGATGTCCTCGGAAGACATTGCCAGCAGATCGTCTCCCTTGAAAAAGGCTTTGCCTGCCACAATATGACCAGGAGGGGATTGGACAAGCCGCAATATTGAGAGCATTGTTACACTTTTCCCGCAACCGCTTTCTCCCACGACACCCAAAGTTTCACCTTCATCCAAGGTGAAAGATACACCGTTGACTGCGTGAACGATCCCATCAGGTGTATTGAATTGGGTTTCGAGCCCCTGTACATCTAATAACTGATCTGCCATTTATAGCCCTTCTTACATCGATGTTGTTGTGGTGAAAAAATCACACAATAATAAAGATAATAAAATTGTTAAAGATTAATATGCAGAAAGTATTATAACGCTCATTTTGTGATTCTATTTAAGTTTTTCTTCAAAAATTTTGAAGCCTGGATCTATCGCTGCCAGGTATTGTTTTAACGACAGTTCGTGAACAGGATCGCATCTGGTGGGCTGAGAATAGATGGCGGTGCATCTCACCCAGGAGCCCCCGAAGTTTACCAGGATGTCCACCTGACCTAACATGGAGTCATAGGCGATTAGGGTCAATTGCCGCGGGTTATGCAGAAGGTCTGCCAGATCTTCCACCACGCTCAAATGCATCCGGCGGGCTATGGTTTTCTCAACCTCTTTTCCATCATTTTTCAACGCAAACTCGAACAATTGATCCAGGACTTGCACAGGTTCTCGAAAGTGTTTGTTGATCAGATCATCAGCACCAAAGCCGGCCCCACTCATGAGCAAGGCGCATACTAGAATCATGGTGATGGTTCCCATGCTGCTTGAAGAAGCCAAAGCCTGATCGACCAGGTGTGACTCAAAAAAACCACACAAGAGGCAAGGCAGACCCAGCGCGATCATTCCAATGATCCTGAACTGTTCAACATTAGCAACCATTGGGTATTCAATAAAACCGGATAAATTCGGCTGGAATTGCTTGATTAAGGCTGCGTTGCCTTTGATCGGCAGATAGATCATCAGCCATACCAGCAGGACCGCAAAAAGAAGCCACAGCAGGAGCGCAACCCACGTTTTGCCAATGCGTATGGATGCCCAGCCAACCAGACAGCCGGTTAGGACACAAATAATCAGTCCAGGCAAAAATTTCATGAATGGATAGGCAATATGGGCATTAGATAGTTTTATCGCATCGATTCCCCAGGCAGTAAAAGCAAACACCACGCCGGCTACCAGCCCGTAGATCAAACCAAGTCGTTGCTGCTTTCTATTAAATTGCGCTGTCATGGAAGTATTATAATGCGTTTCTTTAAAAGCGTGACAATATTTAACAATCCCCTAACCGCTATAGAAAAATCTCCAGCGATTTTTGACATGGCAGGCTTGGAGAACCGGGTGGACGGGCTTCAAGGGTGGATCAGTGTAAGGGTTTACCTTTTGTTCTCTTGGCCCAAATATACCAGCAAGTATAATTATTTTATCTGCCCAATTGTGAGGTAAAAATGAAGAAGATCGTTATTACCCTGGCTGTCCTTGTACTGGTCACCGGTGCTTGTGGTACCACAAAAAAGGTCGAACCAACCCCGGTTCCCCCTTTGGTCGGGGAAACCAGCGGCGTTCCAGTGGTGGAGCCAACCACCCCCCCAGTCATTGAACCAACGGATATTCCCACGGTCATTCCCCCAACCGAGGCTGCGCCCCTTGCCACGCCTACAGTCTCCTGGCAGGGCGAGGTGTTGTTCAGTGATAACTTTTCCAACTCAAACAGCGGTTGGGATCAAGCTACGGAAGGCAACGACAGTACAGATTATGCCGATGGAAAATACCGAATCTTTATTGAGACAACCATGCAGGACGTCTGGACTAATCCTTACCAATATTTTGATACGGATGTCATCATCGATGTGGACGTTGAGCAAACCCAGGGTACACCCCTGAGCGATTATGGCGTCATTTGTGGTTATGTAGATATTGACAATTTCCACGCCCTGACTGTTGGCAGTGATGGTTGGATTGAAATTTTCAAGTATATCGGCGGAGAACGCACCACGATTTACTCTGAGGAAGCTAATTTGACCGTTGACCCGTCTGGCAATCATCTCACGGCGAGCTGTGTGGGTACCAGCCTGACCCTGCTGGTCAACGGGACCATGGTTGTCAAGGTGGATGATCCTGATCTCACCTATGGGGATGTTGGCATGGTGGCAGGCACATTTGAAGAAGGAAATGTTGAGTTTTTCTTCGATAATTTTGTCGTGACAGCCGCCAGATAAATTTTCCGGACGGATGAATAGCCTGCAAAAAAAAGCAGGCTATTTTTTTATTCACACGTAGAAATGCCAGGTATGTGTCATAGATCACAAAGCCTCTGCCAATAGAACCTCAGGAATAAAATCGATCACCAAAGGTTCAGAAGAAAGTGGATAAAAAGTATTGATACGCACAGGATGACCTGGCTCCTGCTTAAAACGAGCGAACTGAGGGGAGCGTTGCAGGTCACCCATTGCGTAGCATGAGTGACATGCCAGGCGCTGCGCAGCGTGCCTGACCTATGTGGCTCTGACAAGGGTGGGAGACCTTCGATCCCAACCCATACAAAAGAGGTATGGGCGCAAGCAGAGAGGAGGCTTCGTGATAGGAACACCAGCGCGAACAACGATTGAATTAAATATTAGATAATCGTTAATTTTTTGTTGAACGTCCTTGTCAAGTTTATTTGCTTGTGGTATAAGAAACAAACAATTTAATAGCCCTATGTGGCGCTCTTATCCAGAGAGGTGGAGGGACCGGCCCTTTGATACCTCGGCAACCAACCTAAGCGTATGGTGCCAAATCCGGCAGAGTGTGTTTCTGGAAGATGAGAGGCAAGCCAATCTCAAAAGTTGCCCCTCAGACCGCAGGGGTTTTTTTATGCAAACCTGAAGGAGGTAACTGTATGACAACGACTTTTATGAAGTCACCAAAATACTTATTCACATCCGAATCGGTGACGGAAGGTCACCCGGACAAAATGTGCGACCAGATCAGTGACGCGATCCTGGATGCAGCCCTGCGGGATGATCCATCCGCACGCGTGGCGGTCGAGACCGTCACTAAGACCGGTTTTGTGCTGGTAACCGGTGAGATCACCACCAAAACCTATGTGGATATTGACCACCTGGTTCGTAAAGTGGTAACTGACATCGGTTATGACCGCGGCAAGAAATGCTTTGATGGTTATACCTGCGCCGTGCAGGTGGCACTGGCTTCCCAATCACCGGATATTGCCCGAGGTGTGGACCAGAATGGCAAGACCCTGCCCCAGGGGTACACCGAGGAATACATAAACGCTGGCGGCGCTGGCGACCAGGGCATGATGTTTGGCTATGCCTGTGACGAGACTGAGCAGCTGATGCCTTTGCCGATCTACCTCTCCCACAAACTTTGCCGCAAGATGGCAGAAGTGCGCAAGAACGGCACGCTCAAGTGGATGTACCCCGATGGCAAGAGCCAGGTGACGGTGGAATATCACTATGGCAAGCCCGCGCGCATTCACACTGTGCTGATCAGTACGCAGCATGCTGACAAATTGAACGGCAAGGAAGTCACTAATGAGCAGATCCGCAAGGATTTGATTGAATATGTGATCAACCCCGTTCTGCCGGCCGAACTGGTCGACGGCGACATAAAAATCTACACCAATCCAACTGGGCGCTTCGTTGTAGGTGGGCCTTTGGGTGATTCCGGTCTGACCGGGCGCAAGATTATTGTGGACACCTACGGTGGTATGGGACGCCATGGCGGTGGCTCTTTCAGCGGAAAAGATCCGACCAAGGTGGATCGTTCAGCCACTTATGCTGCCCGATGGGTAGCCAAGAACGTGGTGGCGAGCGGTTTGGCTTCGCGCTGTGAGGTGCAAATTGCCTATGCCATTGGCAAGGCCGAGCCGCTGAGTATCAATGTGGAGACTTTCGGCACCGGTACAGTTGAGGATGAGAAGATCGCTGAGGCCATCGGCAAGGTCTTTGACCTGCGCCCCCGCGCCATCATTCATGACCTGGACCTTCTGCGGCCCATTTACCAGCCCCTGGCGGCTTATGGGCACTTCGGTCGGGACGACTTGGATTTAACCTGGGAAAAGACCAACAAGACCGCCGAACTGCGTAAAGCAGTCGGTCTGGAATAAATCTTTTCAAACGTAAAAAGCTGCCTCGAGTATCCTTGAGGCAGTTTTTGTTTAATCAGGGCGAAGATGACTGTTCTTTCGCAAGGGCGACTCATGAGTCGACTCTACGCCCGCCTGTCGATCGAGCGAGAAACTTTTCATTGGGATCGAAGGTCACCAACCTCGATTGACATGTAAAGATGAGGCTTGCCTACTCCCAAAAGAGTGCGTAGGTTTTGATCGCAGGTCTCCACCCCGCATACGGGGGACTCTTGAGTCGCATACAAATTCTTCGCCTTGCAGGGGTGGGTGGGCAGAAAAGAAGTGATTACCCTGGGGGGGTAAGGTCGGTTTGTTTGAGACAAGCGGGAGAGTCAGACCGGCAGGGTGTTTAGCGTTTCAGGTAGAACGCCGCTGCCAGCAAGCCAAACAGAATGGCAATTCCTATCAGGGTGTACTTCACATAAATTGAAATAGAAAGGATCTCAGATGCGGGTTCAGCCTGGACCTCATCTTGCTGCACATCCACTTGGGCCTCTTCGTCAGGGTAAATGGATAACACCCGACCGGCTTCCGCTTCCCGTACACCCAGGATAAGTGGTTCCACGTTTTCGGATGAAGCCGCCAACGGGGTTGGTTCCTCAGTAGGCTGTGGCTCAGGTGTGGCCATCACCGACGGGACGCTTTCTTCTTCAGGGAGGGGATTTTCCAATGGCAATTCCTGCTGAGTTTCAGCGCCTCCCCCTACGCCCCAGCCAGACAGGTCTTTATTGTCCGCAATGGTTATTCCGACAGACCCTCCACCGCCTCCAAAACCGGCTGGCACACCTTCAGCGCCGCCACCCTTACCGCCAGCCCCTAAATTGTAGCCCCAGGTGAAGATCAACGGCGCTTTCTGATCCTCACGGGCAAGTTCTTCAGCTGGCTGAACAGTAGCCAACGTGGCAGATTCGGTGACCTGTGCCACAGGGATAGAAAAATTTTTGAAAATAAATTCGCTGGTAAACACCAGTGCCAGCAAGAGAACAGCCACCATGGCAATATGGCTAAAAGTCGGATAGAGTAACGGTTTAGGTTTGAGCGAGCGGGCTTCTTCTTGAGTCAGGGTGAAGTTGCGCGGGGCTTTCTTGACCGGCAAGGATTTACAACTGATTTTGAGTTGGGTATATTCTTTTAGGGCTTTTTGCAGGGAAAGTGACTTCGCCAGGCGCGTCTCAAATTTTGCTTTCTCCGTGCTGGAGAGAGCATTGTCAAGATACGCGCATAGGCACTCTGTGTCTCTGCGGGAAATGGAACTTTGCCTGGTCATTTTACTTCCTCATCCCTCAGACGGAATTTCTCAGGTAAAAGTTCCCCAAAGTCCTGCAGGCACTCCTGCATTTTCTGTCTGGCGCGTGCCAGGCGGCTCTTGACTGTTCCCATAGGCCGGTTGATGGTGACAGACACCGACTCGTAATCTTCACCGGAAATATCCACCAACACCAGTACCACCCGGAATTTCTCTTCCAGGTTTCCGAGGCAATGTTGGATGGCTTTTTCCATTTCCGAGGTGGAAAGATTTTCTTCGGGAGTGGGTGCCTGGTCTTCCAACCAGTGGGGTGATTCCACTAGTTCGCCATCATCGTTCTCCGGTTCAAGTGGAACGGAGGGACGCCGGCGGCTGCGCCGAAGTTCATCGTAGCAGGCATTGGTCACTATCCGCAGAAACCAGCTCTTGAACGAGCCGCCGCGATAGGTGTTGAGCTTGCGATACATGGAAATGACGGCTTCCTGGGTGGCATCGGCTGCCAAAGCCGGGTCTGCCATGATTCGATAAGCCGCGTTATAAGCGATATCCTGGTATTGCAGCACCAGGCGATTAAAGGCATCCAGATCACCCCCAGCTGCCAGTTCGATCAATTCCTGTTCACTCATAATCTTTTTGTTGCAAGACTCGCGCCAACCGGGATAGATCCATCCCTTATCTTGATTGTACCGTATTTATGACGGGTTATTCCTGACCAGTTTCACGCAGGGGCGGGAACAGAATCACCTCACGAATATTGTGATGTCCGGTCAGGAGCATGACCAGGCGGTCAACGCCGATGCCAAACCCACCCGTTGGAGGCATGCCGTAAGCGAGCGCGCGCAAGAAGTCCTCATCCATGGGGTGACGTTCTTCATCGCCCTCGGAATAAGCCCGACCCATCTCCAGGAAGCGTTTTTCCTGTTCTATGGGGTCATTCAATTCAGTAAAGGCGTTGCACAATTCGACTCCGCCAACAAAGCCTTCAAACCTTTCCACCGTCTGGGGATCTCCGGGTTTATTTTTGGCCAGGGGTGAAATATCGCGCGGGTAATCATACATAAAGGTCGGCTGGATGAGTTTTGGCTCCAGGAATTCTTCCATCATCACGCCGATCAGTTTACCGCGCGGCGCGCTGGGGTTATGCTGGATGCCCTTAGCCTGCATCACGGCGCTCAACTCTGCCGCGGTGGGGTAGGCAGGAATGTCAATCCCGCAGGCGTCCAGCAGACCCTGGCGGATCTCCAAACGTGACCATGGGGGGGTCAGGTCGATCTCGTGTCCATCAAAATGGACAATCTGGGTGCCCAGCACCTGCTGTGCCACGCTCGAGATCATCTGCTCGGTCATCTCCATGATGGTGAGGTAATCGGCATAGGCCATGTAATACTCGAGCTGGGTAAACTCCGGGTTGTGCTTGAAGGACACACCCTCATTACGGAAATCTCGCCCGATTTCATAGACGCGTTCCAGCCCGCCCACGATCAAGCGTTTTAGATACAGTTCGAAACTGATGCGCAGGAACAAATCCTGCTTAAGCTGGTTATGATGCGTGGTGAACGGTTGGGCAGCCGCTCCGCCGTAGATGGGCTGCAGGATGGGGGTTTCCACTTCTTGGAAACCGCATGCGTCTAGGAAGGAGCGCAGGGCTTTGATGGTTTCGGTGCGGACGCGAAAGGTCTCCCGCACTTCCGGATTGACCGCTAGGTCAACATAGCGCTGGCGGAAGCGTGTTTCCGGGTCAGTCAGCAGCGCATGGCGCACAACTTCACCGTCCACGATCTCATCCTTATCCGCGGGTAGCTGCAGCAGCGCCTTGGCAAGCATGCGGAAATCCTTCACCAGCAAAGTAACCTCGCCCCGGCGCGTTCGGAACATGGTTCCGCTGGCTTCAATAAAATCGCCCAGGTCAAAATCACGGACGAAGGCTTGCAGCTTATCCTCTCCGAGTTCGTCAATACGGAAGAGAAACTGCACCTTGCCATCGCGGTCTTCAATATGGGCAAAGCTGAGCTTGCCCATATTCCGGATGGCGCGCAGGCGCCCCGCGAGAACACAGGCGACCACTTCGCCAGCGGCTTCCACCGCTTCAAAAGCGTGTATGGCTTCGGCCGTGGTGGCATTTTTATGGGACTGCGTAGGGTAAGGCTCGATGCCATCTTCGCGAAGCCGGGAAATCTTTTCCAGCCGAACATTTTCCAATTCAGTAAACTCATCCTGCAACATAGGATATACCTCTAATGCTATTAAAATATGCCCCACCGGGGAATGGTGGGGCACTGGAAATTGATGGGATCAGCAGCTTTTGATGATCTCGATGAAGTAAGCGCCACCGGGAGCTTCCACTTTAACCTTGTCACCAACTCTGCGATTGAGCAAAGCCCGCCCTATCGGCGATTCATTGGAAATTCTTCCAAGGCGCGGGTCAGCCTCAGCCGGACCTACGATCATGTAGGTTTCCGGTTCCTGGTCACCTTCCTTGATGGTAACAGTAGAACCGACCTGAATTGAATCATGGTCGTTTTCCGCCTCATCGATGATATGGGCGTTCGCCAAAAGCAACTCCAATTCTTTAATGCGGCCTTCTACAAAAGCCTGCTCGTTTTTGGCGTCTTCATATTCGGCGTTTTCGATCAGCTCGCCATCTTCCATCGCTTCCTGCAAGCGTTCGGCAATTTCCTTGCGCTTCTCGGATCGAAGAGATTCCAATTCCTGTTGTAGTTTCTCAAATCCCTCACGGGTTAAATACGAACTTGGCATCATTACTTCCTTTATTGATTGATCATCATTCCCTGGTGCGAAAAAACAAAAGGGTTAACAAGAATAGCGCCTCGAAAGCACATCTTTCAAAACGCTGATGCGCTATTATAGCATAATGTATCAATTTGTACAAAACAATTTTTAATAAAAGGTCTATAAAAAACCGTAGTAGTAACTTCTCATAACTAATAATCATAAAATCAAACTAAAGAGCAATCTGCTAACGGCAACTCATAACCTTTTTGTTGAATCGCCAAGCCCTTTTATTTGGGAGGCACTAGGCAAATAATCCATCAAGGCACATGTGGTTATCACTATTGCTTCTATGAGCAACAATGTCCTTTTAGTGCCAAGCTATCAACTATTCCTTCTGCACCAACGTGGATTGGAAAGCTGTCTGGATAGTTCTTCCAATTAACCGCTAAAAAGAAAGTTGAAATGATCAATATTATGACTGACAAGATGTTTAATAACTTAGTTATTTTCTTCTTCGTCATGTGGGATGCCTAATATTGCACTGAAGTTTTCGCATTCATGCTAATGAAAGGTATTCAAGCTGTTGTTGGATTTTGGGCAGAGTCGACTGGACTCAGTTAACGGTGGTTGGGTAGGGTACAATCTTCACACTATGAATGACTTTGAGCGCGTAAGGAGTGACTGCTCTTTTTATTCTTGCCATTTTATCTATTGGCATATCCATCATATGATGCAACTTATCAATTCATCTGCATCGATCATGTAGAAAAAGCCTGCAGGTTGGATATCCTCAATTACAGCCCTGATATTTTCCTCTTTGTAGCGACATCCTACCAATGATTGAGAAACAACCTCAACATCACCCTTGCAAAAGAAATCACCATATATTTTGCATTGTTCTATATACCCTTTGTTTACATTAAGGTTAAATTCAATCTTCCCACCCGCAAATCTATTGCTCTTGGTGATATTAAACTTGGGTGATATTCCATAATTCCAGTTCCATTGCTTAAATTTCTCATTGGCTATTTCCGTGACTCTTTCTTTATCCTTTGAGGTTAATTCGTAAGTGCTATTAATATTCTTGAGCAGGGAAGCTAACATCAATTCTTTAAACTCCACTGAATTAACCTTTTTGTCCATATGATCAATTACGTTTGTCACTCTTTCGCGTACAGACTTTATACCTTTCGAAATAATTTTGTCATTGGATACGGTAATTGATTTAACAAGTTCAGATAAATTTGTATCAAACAAGATTGAGCCGTGATGTAGTACACATTTTTCATCCCTATACTGTGCATTTCCGGAAAATTTCTTACCTTCGATGAGAATGTCGTTTCGATTATTGAAATATGCCACTATGCCTAATTCAGTTAATGCTTTAATAATCGGGGCGGTAAAGGTCCGAAAGTCGATATCGCCAGTAGTCTTGTTCTTGATAATAAAACTAAACTGCCAACCATTTGGGTCGGTATAGATTGTTCCTCCCCCCGAAATGCGTCTGACAACAAGAATATTCTTTTCTTTTACATAACCCTGATTTATTTCTTCTGCTGTATTTTGATTCCTACCAATCATTAATGTAGGTTGAGTTCTCCAGAAAAGGAAAATTTCTTCACCCAAATCAAGCTCTTTCAACAAGTAATACTCAAGTGCAAAGTTGAAGAAGGGATCCAACGAATTATTCTCTACATAAATCATATGGATGATACGTTCTCTCTGATTTTATTAATTGCTTCTAATGCTTTGTATGAACTCCTTACCAACCGACCACTTGCGACATATCTTATACCCTTCTGTTCACCAAATTTTTTATATTCGGCAAACATCTCTGGACTAATGTACTCTTCTACTTTAATATGTTTTCCTGAAGGTCTTAGATATTGACCAATTGTAAAGATGTCGCAGTCAATTTCGACCAGATCATCCATTACGCTCAAGACCTCTTCTTTTTTTTCCCCCAATCCCACCATAATTCCTGTTTTGCTTATGACCTCCGGTGCCACATCTTTAACATACTTTAAGACGCTCAACGACGTATGATAGTTTGCCTCCGGTCTTACTTCAGCGTAAAGGGAAGGAACGGTTTCGATATTATGATTAATAACATCCGGCTCTGAAGCGATGATTCTGTCCAGATTTTGTTTCTTTCCGCCCATGTCGGGTATTAGTATCTCTACCGTAGAACCTGGCATCGCGCTCTTTACAGCCTGAACGGTTTTGGCAAAATGTAAAGCCCCTCCATCTTCCAGGTCATCCCGGGTTACAGACGTGATAACTATGTGCTTCAATCCCAGTGTTTTTGCTGCGACAGCGACATTCTCCGGTTCTTCCGGATCCAGAGGCAAAATCACCCCTTTAGAAACTGCGCAATACCTACAATGTCTCGTACAATTTTTTCCCATGATCATAAAAGTTGCTGTTTTTTTTTGGAAACATTCATTAATATTGGGACAGAATGCTTCCTTACAGACTGTATTCAGGGATAATTCGGAAAGCATCAAATTCATTTTTTCAGCTGATTCGCTGTGGTATCTTACTTTTAGCCTTTCCGGTTTATTGTTATCCATAGCCATCTCCAAATTGGTCTTTTCAATATTGTATCCTTTATACGTCGTGACGAGAGCTTTATGAACAATAATCTTTTGAACCACCGCGGATGTGGAACCCTGAATCCTGGGTCAGCCAACTTTACCTCGATATTTTCTGCCAGTTCAAGGGGTAATGTCCCCCGCAAACTTATGAGTCCATCATAATCTTCGTTTATAATTCAATCATAACTTGCCAGAAAGGACGAAGCTGATGGGCCTGATTGATAATATCCTGGGAGAACCGGAAATCCGAAAGTTGGATACTCATCGGAAAGCAGAAGTCAACGTCATGATTGACAAGCTGGTCACTATTGGCAAGCTCGATGACTTTCTCTCTCTTACTCCTGGAGGGGACTTCGACATTCAATGCCACCACCGGGAAGCCAGGGCAATCGGCCAGCGCCTTAATGACATGGGCGGGGTGCCCTTGATGATGGCTGTGCGCAATACCATCAAGCGTAAACTGAAAGACGTCATGGCGGAGCACCTTGATCACTGCTGGAAGGACATCGGCGAATGGGAAGTCTGAGACAGTAACTTGAAGTTGTTTCTGCCGGAGTTCAGCTCCGCAGCACTAAAAAACCAACTAAGCAGGTCGTCCGCCATTTTTAATCCGCGGGTTCATTCAGCCGCGTGAACATACTGCCAGCTTCAGTTGTTAAGATCGTATACAATCGCTTCAAAAGATAACAGATATGTGTACACCGCCTATTTCCATAAACTCTCAAATCGAAATTTTTGCACAAACGGGCTTTTCATTTCTTAGGTGAATCGGGAATGGATAAGCGCAATGTTATAATATCCTCAAAATTCAGGTATCTATGTGACAGAGGCTTTGACCATGAATTCATGTTGTAGACAAAAAGAAGTCATCACCTGCGAACAAGCTCCCAAAGCTATAGGTCCATATTCCGTCGCCATCTCCACCGGGTGTTTAGTATTCCTCTCCGGTCAGCTGGGGCTGGATCCAAACAGCGGCAGCCTGGTTGAGGGCGGCGTTCAGGCGCAAACCCGGCAGGCGCTTACAAACCTGAAAGCCATTCTGGAATCCGCCGGCACGAACCTTGAAAGTGTGGTCAAAACCACCGTGTTTTTACAGGATATGTCGGAATTCGGTCAGATGAACAGCGTTTACGGCGAATTTTTCACCCAAAATCAACCAGCCAGGTCTGCGGTTCAGGTTGCCGCCTTGCCCAAAGGTGGGGCCGTAGAAGTGGAAGCCATCGCAATGGTTCCGCGCAAAGATCATGAACAAAATGGCTGCTGTCAATAACTTGCTCACATTTACCTATGCCAATCACAAATCATGAGTTATAAAGCCGCGGTGATCATTCCCTGCAGGAATGAAGCAAAAACCATCCGCCTCCTGCTGGAAGCCCTGTCTCAACAAAGCATTCCGCAAGACGAGATGGAAGTGATCATTGCCGATGGCATGTCCCGGGACGACACCCGTCAGGTCATTCAAGACTACCAGGTTGCCCATCCCGAGATGCATCTGCGCGTTGTGGATAATCCCAAACAGATCATCCCAGCGGCGTTGAACACCGCCATTCTGGCATCCCAGGCTGAGGTGATCATCCGCATGGATGCCCACGCGATCCCCCGACCGGATTACGTTGAGCGCTGCGTCAATGCCCTTGAGGCTGGTGTGGCCGAGAACGTCGGCGGGGTATGGGATATCCAGCCCCAGACTGACACCTGGATGGCCCGTTCCATCGCGGCCGCCGCAGCCCATCCCCTGGCGGTCGGTGACGCGCATTACCGCTTTACCAGCAAAGCCGCCTATGTGGATACAGTCCCCTTCGGCGCGGTTAAGCGTGAACTGATTGGCAAAGTTGGTCTGTATGACGAAACTCTGCTGACCAATGAAGATTACGAATTCAACACCCGCATCCGTCAGGCAGGTGGGCGCATCTGGTTGGACCCACAAATCCGGTCGGTCTATTTCGCCCGCAAGAATCTGAAGGAATTAGCCCAACAGTATTGGCGCTATGGTTATTGGAAAGCCCAGATGCTGCGCCGGTACCCAGAGACTTTGCGGTTGCGTCAGGCGCTGCCGCCCCTGTTTGTGCTTTCCCTGGTGCTGCTGCCTCTATTGGGGCTGCTGTTTAAACCGTTCCTGTATGTTTTTTATGCAGAAGTTGGAGTATATTTATTGGTCCTTCTGGCGGTTGGCATACAGCTTGCAATTAAGCAGAAAGATCTGTTATTGGTTCCAGGAGTACTCCTGGCTATTGCGACCATGCACTTAAGCTGGGGCGCAAGTTTTATTGCAAGCATTTTTTGTAAATCTGCCCGTTAGGATCTGGAGGAGTTTGGCGAATGCAGGAGAAAGCATCAGCACCCCGCTGGCGTTTACAACCTTCTGAACAACGGTTTCTGCTCATACTTGGAGATATCCTGTCTGGCGCACTTGCGCTATTCCTGGCGCTCTACTTATGGGCTTCCGGTGATAGCTGGATGCAATTCTCGATGGAGTTTCTCAAAACTCGACCGGAGACCTGGTTCTATTTCCTTCCACTGATCTGGTTACTGATGCTGGTGGAGCTTTACGATCTGAACAAAGCCGGTAATCTCGCCGCCACCCTGAAAGGTATTGGCGTGGCGGTAGTGATTTCCACTTTTCTTTACCTGGTCATCTACTTTGCCATGCCTCCAAACACCCTGCCAAGGCGGGGAACTGCAATTTTCATCGTTTCTGTTGCCGTCCTGACCCTGATCTGGAGGCTGATCTATATTCGGCTTTTCACTGCCGCCAACAACCAGCGGCGGGTATTGATTGTGGGTGCTGGAAAGGCTGGTTCCGCGCTGGTGAACGTCATCGCGGATCAAAAACCGCATCCATTTAACCTGATTGGTTTGATCGATGATGATCCTGAAAAACTGGGTGCTGAAATCCGCGGGTTTCCGATTCTTGGCGACCACACCCAGATGATGGATCTTATTCAGGAGAAAGGCGTTACCGATCTAATCCTGGCAATTTCCGGGCAGATGAACCACGGCATGTTTCAAAATTTGCTCCTGGCTCAAGAAAACGGGCTCCAATTTGCCACCATGGCTGAAACCTATGAGTCCCTGCTGGGTCGCGTACCGATCACCCTGTTGGAATCGGATTGGGTGATCCGCTCCTTTGTTGAGCGCGCACCCACTAGCGGGTTTTACCAATTGTTCAAACGCCTGCTGGATTTGTTCATTACCCTGGTTGGTTTGGTGATCTTAGTCGTCTTGTTCCCGGTCATAGGCCTGCTCATTTTGATCGACTCAGGCAGACCAATCGTGTATCAGCAGGAACGCCTCGGCCGAGGCGGAATTCCCTACAGTATTTATAAATTCCGCACCATGAAAAACAATTCTGACATGGATAAGGAATCCCTGGTCACTTCCACAAACGATCCACGGATTACCCGGCTGGGTAAATTCCTGCGGAAAGTGCACCTGGATGAACTACCGCAGGTGATCAACGTGCTCAAGGGTGAAATGAGCTGGGTGGGTCCCCGTTCAGAACGGAGTGAACTGGTGTTGGTATTTCAAAATGAAGTGCCTTTTTACCGGGCCCGTATGCTGGTCAAACCCGGCGTCACCGGCTGGGCTCAAATCCATCAACCCTATGCCGAAACTGTGGAAGAAACAGCGGTCAAACTGGAATACGATCTGTATTACATCGAACACGCCAGCCTGATCATGGATCTCAGCATATTGCTGCGAACCGTTGGCTCTGTGTTCGGATTTAAGGGACGGTAACTTTTGATGATCCCGGCCAAGATCGACGATGCCAGTTGGGACGGGCATCTCACAAAATATTCAGACGTCCATCTGCTCCAAACCTCTGGTTGGGCGCGGTTTAAAGGGCATTTTGGCTGGTCTCCTGCCCGTGTGCAAAGTGAGAGCGGAGCTGCCCAGGTCTTATTGCGCTCACTGCCGCTGGGATATTCCATTGCCTATCTTCCCAAAGGTCCGGTGGGGACGGACTGGCAGGCATTGTGGCCGCAGGTGGACGGTCTCTGCCGGGCGCACAAGGCGGTCTTTTTGCAGGTGGAGCCGGACCTGGTTGAACCCTTTCCCACCGAAGTTCAAGAGGCCTGGCTGCCGGGTTTCCAGGTTGAAGAGCACCCCATCCAACCCAGGCATACCATCCTGATTGACCTTACTCGGGATGAAGAGGCGCTGCTGGCCGGCATGAAGCAAAAGACCCGTTATAACATCCGCCTGGCTGAAAGAAAAGGTGTGCGGGTTGAAACCACCCGGGATCTGGCTGGCTTTTACACCCTGATGCAGACCACCGCTGCCAGGGATGGCTTTGCGCTGCACGATTTCAGCTATTATCAAAAGGTCTTTGAGGTATTTGAACCGCTGGGAAAATGTGTGTTGCTGAGGGCATCGTATGAAGATCAACCGCTGGCATACCTGATGCTGTTCATCAACCAGGGGCGCGCCTGGTATTTTTACGGCGCTTCGGATGACGAGAGCCGCAACCTGATGCCGACCTACCTGTTGCAATGGGAAGCGATGCGCTGGTCAAAAGCACACGGTGCCTCGGTGTATGATCTTTGGGGCATCCCGGATGAGGATGAAGAAGTGCTCGAAAGAGACTTCACTAATCGCTCCGATGGGCTGTGGGGGGTGTACCGCTTTAAGCGCGGATTTGGCGGGACGATTGTTCGCAGCGCTCCAGCCTTTATCAGGGTTTACCAGCCCTTGATCTACCGGGTTTATCGGTGGTGGCGCAAGCGCAGACAGGCGGGGCTCGATGCGGCTTCTTGAAGTTTCGTCCCCCGACCCATGGAACGGCCTGATTCAAACCCTCCCCAATGCGCACATTCTGCAGAGCTGGGAATGGGGGCAGTCCAAGATCAGGAACGGTTGGACCCCGCTGCATTACCTCTGGGAGGACGCCCAAGGCAATCTATTGGCGGCGGCCCTGATCCTGAGCCGCAAAGTGAGCCTAGGACTGCCCGGCCTGACCCTGAAAGTGCTCTACTGCCCCAAAGGTCCCATATTGGATTGGGGAAACCGGATGTTGGCAAGCCAGGTTTTGGATGACTTGCAAAACCTTGCAGGGCAACAGAAGGCGGTTTTCATCAAAATGGACCCGGATGTACCGCTCGGCTGGGGTGTGCCGGGCACGGAAAGCAGCCGGGACTGGCAGCCAGGGTTGGCAATGCAGCAAGACCTGGAAGTGCGGGGCTGGCGTTTTTCCAACGACCAGATCCAGTTCCGCAATACTGTTTTGATTGACCTCACTCTCAGTGAAGAGCGGTTGCTGGCGGGCATGAAGCAGAAGACCCGCTACAATATCCGCCTGGCAGAACGCAAGGGTGTAAAAGTGAGGTTGGGGCTGGAAGCCGACTTAGGCAGGCTATACCAGATGTACGCCACCACGGCTGTGCGCGATGGATTCATCGTCCGCCATGAAGAATACTACACTTCCCTCTGGCGGGATTTTATGCGGGCGGGCATGGCGCAGGTCCTGATCGCTGAAGTAGCGGGCGAGCCTGTGGCAGGACTGGTGTTGTTTCATTTTGCCGGCGTTTCCCGCTATATGTTCGGCATGTCCTTGGAAACCCAGCGGGAACTGATGCCAAATTACCTGCTGCAGTGGGAAGCTATCCGCGCCTCCAAAGCCTTAGGCTGCCACACTTATGACCTGTGGGGCGCACCGGATATGTTTGACGCCAGCGACAGCATGTGGGGGGTTTACCGCTTCAAGGAGGGCTTTAATGGCAAAACCACCCGGCACCTGGGCGCCTGGGATTACACCACCCGACCAGGACTTTACCAGTTGTACACCACCACCCTGCCAAAAATCCTGGACGTTATGCGCAGACACGGAAAAGCCGAAAACCGAAAGAGAACCATCGAATGACCGACCGCATCAAACTTGCCCACCTTCCCACCCCCATTGAACTTTTGCCTAATCTCAAAAGGCTTCTTCAGGGTCCCGACCTGTACATCAAGCGGGACGACCTGACCGGGCTGGGCATGGGCGGGAACAAGACCCGCAAACTGGAATATCTGGCTGCCGATGCCATTGTGAAGGGATGCCACACCCTGATCAGCACCGGGGCAGTGCAATCCAATCACTGCCGGCAGGTGGCGGCGGCCGCAGCTCGGTTGGGATTGGGCTGCATCCTGGTGTTGGCAGGCGATGAGCCAGAGAAAAAACAGGGTAACCTGCTTCTCGATCATCTCAGCGGTGCCAAGTGTGTCTTTGTCCCCAAGAATGAGCGGGATGGGGCTCTGGAGAACGCCCGCGAACAGGCGGAACGCGAAGGGCTGAAGCCTTACCTGATTCCTTATGGCGGCTCAAATGCCATCGGCGCCCAAGGTTACGCCCTGGCTATGCATGAGTTACAAAGCCAGCAATTACATCCGGACTGGATTGTCTTTGCCTCGTCTTCCGGAGGAACACAAGCCGGGCTAATTTTGGGCGCGTACCAGACCGGATATCAAGGTTATATTCTTGGCATTAGTGTGGACAAGCTTGCGAGGGAACTGCAGGAATCGGTGGCTGCCTTGGTTAACTCCACAGCGGAGCTGTGCGGGGATGATCTGACCGCCGCACCAGAAGATATTTTGGTGAACGCTGATTACTGCAGCGCCGGTTATGGCGTTATGCAGCCGGCGGAAGAGGAAGCGATTAAGCTGTTTGCCCGCTATGAGGGCATCCTGCTGGACCCAGTTTACACAGGCAGGGCTGCTGCCGGCATGATCGATCTGATCCGCAAGGGGCATTTTGGAGCGGACGAGAAGATCTTGTTCTGGCATACCGGCGGGACGCCAGCCCTCTTTGCTGAACCGTATGCCAGCGAGATGGGTAAGACGTTTTGGTGCGATCAAAGGAAGATTACACCCTACGATTAGATTCTTCGCTTTGCTCAGAAGCCCAGAATGACACACTGTGATCTTAATCCTGAAGTTCATAGGGTGCAACCGTTTTTGTGCACACCAACGAGAAGGTTTATTCGGCAATGGTGTGCTCAAATGAAGAGCACACCCTATAAATTGGGCCAGACCAGATTCTTCGCTTTGCTCCATTAGAATGACATCAACCATTGCCACCCCGAAGAGTGGTAACGACGAAAGAATCTTTATCCTGAAGACATTTATTGAGGTCATGTACTGCTGAAAAGCATGGCTTACATGTCACACATGCTGCGTACTGCGCATTCCATTGGGGATAAGGAACCTACAAGCAGCAGCCAGGCGCGATAGGTAAAAAAGACCTGATCCCTATGCTGTTTATGTCTACAAAATGTTCATTTCTGCATTGTGAATAAACTGCTATAATCCAAAAAGGATTCGATAGCTCAATGGACATCCGTTCAACCGTCTTGGTACTTGGCATCCTGGCAGTGATTGGTGCCCTCTGGATGGGCATCAGCGCCGGCCGTGTCATCCGCAGGGGCAAGCGCTTGCCTTTCTTCTTCAAGAAACGCCAGCTCTACGAAAAGGGCACCCGCCTGATCATTGGTACGCTCCTGTTGATCCTGTTTGCTTATGGTAATTTCCGATGGGGGGAAGGCGTCGCCTACCGTTACTTCCCACCGTCCCTGACCCCATCGCTCACCCCCACCATTACCCTTACGCCCACCATCACCCTGACCCCGACCATCACCCTGACTCCCACCATTACCAACACGCCCTCCACTACCGATACACCTTCCATACCACAAGCCGTCTCAACCCAGTTCGAGTCGATCGTCACCCCCAACCCTAATTCGGTGTTTAGCTCGATTGTCTTCTCGGAAGGAGTGGATGAAGACTTCCAGCCTATTGAGCCGGCCACGGAATTCGCCAACCCGCTCAGCAAGATTTATGGCAGCTACAGTTACAATTTCATGGATGCGGGAGTGCAGTGGACCGAAATGTGGTATCGGGGTAACGAACTTCTCAAAATGGAGACCGGCCGCTGGGAGGGCGGCACTGGGGGCTATGGAATCGCCGTGTTGGAGTTGCCCGGCGAAGCGTGGTGGCCCGGGAATTACCAGGTGCAGTTCTTTGTGGGTTCCAACTGGATTGTCTCAGGTTATTTTACTGTGACCGGCAATCCACCCACCGCAACTTTCACCCCCAGCCCAACCTTTACCCTCACGCCCACCTACACCC
>JBAQMM010000244.1:0-2459 GCA_049302815.1 Anaerolineaceae bacterium
TCATAGAGCTTCGGACCCGCAGCCCGGTGGATGGCACCGGCAACGCCGCCCCCTGGCAGCAACTGCGCGTTGGCAGCGTTCACCACCGCCTGCATATCAGGCTGGTTGGCAATATCTCCCTCAAGACATTCGATCAATACATTCTTGTACTGGATGGCGGTCATTCAACAAGTCTCCTTTTTTTGCTCTTGGATCGTTGGGGAGGGGGGACTTCATGCTATTCTAGGTGAAGTCCAGTGAGGCGGGAATCCCCACGAAACCAAGTATTCGCTTTTCCACATTATACTCTTGCCTAAGTTCTCGCCGATCGGCGGGATGTTAGTATGTCATTCGCAGGTAGTCAGGGCACGAAGATCTCCGGCAGGGCGGAAGGTGGAAGAACAGAGGATGATCAGACTGACCTTCGCCGCGCAAGCTACCGGCATCTATTGTCGGGCTGTGCTGATACATAGCTGACTGACGACCCCGGGAAAAATCCAACCGACCCAACCCATGCGGCTTGTGCAGTTAAATCTGCCCGATATGTCCGGGGTAAAAGAAACCCGGCGGGTATCGGGTTGCATTGCTGGAATACAAAAAGTGGAGGTCTCAGATACTTTCTGAGACCCCACAGTCTGTGCAGGTGATATTTACCCTACCATCACCTGGGTATAAGCCGGCTGCACGTTGCCATCCAGGTCACTGACCAGGAAGCCCACCAGGTAAATGCCCGGTGGGGCGTAGACCTGCTCCCAGACAAAGGCTTGATCTGAGAAGGTGAGCGTATCACCTTCATTGTAAGACACCTGGCTGATGTTGCCGGAAGAATCCAGGTCCAGCCACCTGCGCGCGATGATAAAGGTATCCCCGCGGCTGGGGCGTGATCTGCAAGGGTTGGCTGGCAATCTCTTCGCCTTTGAAACCAAACACCTGGAACAGATTTCCATCCTTGAGGTACAACTCAGCCTGGCGCTGTTTGCCTGTATCCGCGAAGGTGTAGGTTCCCTGAACGGAGTAAACCGCCTGTTCAGCGCTGGCGCCATGCGAGACTGGATTGAACAGTGCCAGCGCGGATTGTGTGCCATCGGTAATGTTGAAAAGTAGCGGTTCAAGCTCAAAATTCATCTTGAAGTCATCACCCTCGGGCCAGACCGGGTAGTAGACTCCATTGAGAGATTCCGTCTCAGGGCTTTCTAAGTAATCAGTATTGGCAACGCAGATGCTGTCGGATTGTGGGTCAGACAAGCCGGTAAACAGGTGGACATAACCAATATTTTCTCCACTGATCTCAGCGTTCAGGGTGATTGCCTCCCCATGGGCAACCGAACTGGCAGAAGCCTCAATACTGGTGATGGAGATGGTGCCGCTGCCTGGGGCGCGCGTGATGCTGCCGGTGGAAGGAGTAACCGCTCCAGTGGCATTCGCCTCGAAGGAGCGGTTGCTGTAATGATAGACCAGAAAATCATCCCACAGGGAAACCCGCGAGAAACGATCCGCCAGCATGGTGTAGGACTGCATGCCGGTGTACGGGTTCTTGTAAAGCTGCGAATTGGGGAAGTAAATGGCAATGCTGGTGGAGCCTGGTTTGCTCTCCCCATGCCTTTCGGCAATGATTGTGTTGTTGAGGGCTGTCAAGACGTCATTGGCGTATGGACGGAGATTTGAGTCCTTGGTTTGTTTGTAGACCAATTGAATGAAAATGCCCCAAGTCGATGTATGAAGGTGGCACCTGTGTGCCAAAAATGCTGGTGTAGGACTGCATATAGTTGCGGGCGCTGGCGACCGAACAGGCACGTGCCGCGTATCCCGACCGCACAATTGAGATTTTTGACAGCAAACTGGCTGCCATCCCCGAAGGTATTATCGCTGTCATCTTGAAAACCCTGAATACCTGGCACGCGGCGGGCGCATTGGCAAGGCTGCCTATCTGATGAGAAGCCTGATTGATATTAAGCCCGTTTTGACCATTGATAAGGAAGGCACCTTGGACCCAATCAGCAAGCAGCGGGGTGAGAAACAAGCCCTGCAAGCCATGGTAGATTACACTGCCAGAAAGGTAAAAGGCGGCCAGAAATACTATCTAGCAGTGTTGGAAGCGGATTGCCCCGAGGATGCTGCCAGGTTGGAGGGGATGGTGCTCCAAAAGCTTAAACCTGAAGAAGTCTTTCATACTGAACTGACTCCGGTCATGGGCGTGCACATCGGCCCTGGAGCGATCGATTTGGGGTATTATTACGAATAACTTTTTGGTAAAACTATGTGGCAACTTTTGATCCTGATTTTGGTTGGATATTTATTAGGCTCGATCCCGACAGCCTACCTGGCTGGCAAGTGGGTCAAGGGCATCGATTTGCGTGAATATGGCAGCGGCACACCCAGCTCCTCGATGGTGTGGGAACATGTCTCCCGTTGGGCGGTCCTGCCTGTGGCTGTGATTGATGTGCTTAAGGCGACTCTGGCGGCTTGGCTGGGCATGCGCC
>JBAQMM010000245.1:0-9035 GCA_049302815.1 Anaerolineaceae bacterium
GGCTTTCCTACCGGGCTCAAGTGGCGTTTTGCCCGCCAGGCAGCCGGGGATATCAAATACCTGGTGTGCAATGCTGATGAAGGCGACCCTGGCGCGTTCATGAATCGCCGGGTTCTGGAAGGCGATCCCCATTCCGTGGTGGAAGGCATGATTATTGCCGCTTATGCCATCGGAGCAAGGCAGGGGTACATCTATTGCCGCGCGGAATACCCAATCGCGGTCAGCACCATGAACCTCGCCCTCAGACAAGCCCGCTCAATGGGCCTGCTCGGAAAAAACATCATGGGAACCGACTTCAGTTTTGACCTGGAAATGCGCATGGGAGCCGGCGCCTTTGTGTGTGGTGAAGAAACCGCCTTGATGGCATCCATTGAAGGCGGTCGTGGGGAACCGCGGGTCAGACCGCCCTTCCCAGCCCAGAAAGGTCTGTGGGGAAAACCAACCAATATCAACAACGTGGAAACCTATGCCAATGTTCCTCAAATCATCCTCAAAGGCGCAGACTGGTTTTCCGGTATGGGGACGGAAAAAAGCAAGGGTACCAAGACCTTCGCCCTGGCAGGCGATGTCAAAAACACCGGCTTGATTGAAGTGCCTTTCGGCATCACCCTGCGTGAGATCATTTACGATGTTGGCAATGGGATCAAGGGCGATAAGAAGTTCAAAGCTGTGCAGACTGGCGGTCCATTAGGCGGTTGTATTCCCGAAAGCATGCTTGATCTCCAAGTGGATTATGAAACCCTTGGGCAGGCAGGTTCCATGATGGGATCTGGCGGCATGATTGTCATGGATGAAGGAACCTGCATGGTCGATATCGCGCGGTTCTTTATGGAGTTCACCCAGGATGAGTCTTGCGGCAAATGTGTACCCTGTCGGGTTGGATCACGCCGTATTCTAGAAATACTCGAGGGTATTTGCGATGGTCAGGGCAAAGATGGTGACATTGAAACCCTTAGGGCACTGTGCACCGAAATCAAAGAAAACAGCCTGTGCGGGCTCGGTCAGGGTGCTCCCACGCCAGTGATCTCCACCCTTAACCATTTTCTTGATGAGTACAAAGCCCATATCTACGAAAAACGATGCCCTGCGAAAGTTTGCCGTTCCCTGATCAAGTACGAAATTATGGATGGTCCTTGCACAGGTTGTACAATCTGTGCGCGCAACTGCCCTGTCACAGCCATCACAGGCGAAAGAAAGCAAACTCACCATATCAATCAAGACATTTGTATTAAGTGTGGAATTTGTCACCAAGTTTGCCCGTTTGAGGCAATCACTGTCATCTAAAAGACGTCTACGACAAGACTAGGAGAGATCTATGTCAAACGAAATGATAACAGATCAGGAAACCGTCCGGATAGTTCAAGAAATCGTTGAAAAATCTGGCACCGACCGTTCTGAGTTGATTCCGATTCTTAAGACGATTATGGCAAAAATCGGCTACATCTCACCGGTAGCAATCGTCGAACTTTCATCACAAATGAACCTCCCCAGCAACGAAATTGTTTCAGTGGCTACTTTTTACCGGATGCTGGCAACGCAGCCACGGGGTAAACATGTGGTCCAGTTTTGTGAAAGCGCGCCCTGCCATGTAGTTGGGGGCCGCCAGGTTTGGAACACTCTGGAATCCGCTCTTGGGTTGAAGCCTGGTGAAACCAGTCAAGACAAGCAGTGGACTTTGCTCACTACCAGCTGCTTGGGAGTATGTGGGATTGGTCCCGTCGTCATGATTGATACTGATATCTACGGAGATGTTCGACCTGAGCAGGTCAAGAGCATCCTCAGCCGCTACGAATAGGAGAGAAATCATGAAACCTGTACGCTCGATGGTCCTGATCTCCAATGATCCACTGAGTATCTCACGTGGCTCAGAACTTTTACTTTCTCGCTTTCAAGAAGAAATTCAAAAATACGGGATGACAGATGAGATTTCTTTATCCCTCGTGAGTGACCTTGGCAGAAGTGATGCCTCCCCCCTGGTTATTATCTATCCCGAGACCGTGATTTATGGTCCAATCAATACTAATGATGTTGCTCACATCGTTGAAGAGCATCTGTATAAAGGCCGCATTGTCGATGAGAAATTAGCTCCCAGCCATGAACTCTCGGGTCGCGTCGCCTGGCTGACCGCCCGCAAAGGCACCCTCCCGGCCGAGAATCGGGTCGTCCTCAAGAACGTGGGTTTGATCGACCCGGAAAATATTGAGGATTACATCAGCCATGATGGCTACCAGGCCATCGGCATGGCGCTTGAGATGTCTCGGGAACAACTGCTTGCCACCATTGCGGAATCCGGATTGCAGGGTCGCGGCGGGGCAGGTTTCCCGACCGGCCTGAAGTGGAGTTTCGTTAAGAAAGCTCCTGGCGAGAAAAAATACGTGGTATGCAATGCCGATGAAAGCGAGCCGGGCACCTTCAAGGACCGCGTCGTGCTGGAAGGCGACCCGCACGCCATCATTGAAGCCATATTGATCGCAGCCTATGCTGTGGGCGCCGATGAAGGTTATGTCTACATCCGGGGAGAATATCAGCTTGCCATCCAGCGCATGGAGACTGCCATTGCCCAGGCTAAAGAATATGGTTTGCTTGGCAAATCCATCTTTGGGTCTTCGCTCAATTTTGATCTGCACGTTCATGCGGGTGCGGGGGCTTACATTTGTGGTGAAGAGACTGCCTTGATCGAATCCATTGAAGGCAAACGCGGCGAACCGCGATCGCGGCCGCCTTACCCCACCACCGAAGGGCTTTGGGCAAAACCAACCCTCGTCAATAATGTGGAAACCCTGGCAAACATTCCTGCCATCATCCGCAACGGTCCAGCCTGGTATCGCAAGCTGGGCACGCCTTCCAGCCCGGGCACCAAGGTTTACACCGTGCTGGGTAACGTCAACGTGACCGGTCTGATCGAAGTGCCGATGGGGATCACTCTGCGGGAGGTGGTCAGCATTTACGCCAAAGGCATGTCTGAAGGGAGTTTTAAGCTTGCCCAAACTGGTGGCTCCAGCGGATCAATCATTCCCGCCAGTCTGCAGGATACTCCCATGGACTTCGCCTCGTACGCCAAGGCAGGTGTTTCCTTAGGCTCAGGTGCCTTGCTGATCTGCAATGAAGATGTCTGCGTGGTGGACCTTGCCAAGGTATTGCTGAACTTCTTCCGGGCGGAATGCTGCGGCAAGTGCGGTCCCTGTCGGATCGGCACTCAAAGAGCCTATGAAATTCTCACCAACATATCGGAAGGGGTGGGGACCATGCACGATCTGGAAGATTTACGTGAGATCAGCCGGCAACTAAACGAGTTATCGAATTGCGGTCTTGGTCAAACTGCTGGTACACCCATCCGGGATATTCTGAACCATTTCCTGGCTGAAGTTGAAGCCCACATTCGTTTAAAAGTATGTCCAGCTGGCGTTTGCCCGATGAGCGGCAAGCACCTGTAATGATCAAATTCACAGATGTACGGAGCATAAATTAATGGTTACACTCACAATAGATGGTATTCAAGTTGAAGTACAAGACGGCACAACCGTTTTAAATGCTGCTAAAGGAGCCGGTGTAAAGATTCCCAGGCTCTGCTATCATTCGACCTTAAAACCTTATGGTGGTTGTCGATTGTGCATGGTTGAGGTGGAAGGCGCCCGGATTTTACAGCCATCTTGCACCCTGCCTGTGACAAACAACATGGTTGTTCATACCAATACTCCAAAAGTCCAAGGGGCGCGAAAATTTGTGCTCTCCATGATCTTCAGTGAGCGCAATCACTTTTGCATGTACTGCCAGGCAACTGATGGCGATTGTGAATTGCAATGCGCTGCCTACCAACAGAACATGACCCACTGGCCATTGACGCCAAATTACTCACCTTTCACGGTGGATGCCTCGCATAAATACTTTGTCCTGGATAACAACCGCTGCATCCTCTGCCGGCGCTGTGTGCGTGCCTGTGCCGACCTGGTGGGTAACTTCACACTTGGATTTGAGGAGCGCGGTGCCAGCAGTGTTTTAGTGGCAGATTATGGTTTGCCGATTGGCGAGAGTTCGTGTATCTCCTGCGGAACCTGCGTCCAAATTTGCCCGACTGGGGCACTCATCGATCGTAAAAGCGCTTATCAGGGCAGAGAAACCGATGTTAACCACTGCGCATCCGTTTGTACTGATTGCAGTCTTGGCTGCCAGCGGGATATTTTAACCCGGGATAACCGCCTTGTCCGGATTGAAGGCGTCTGGGATGCACCGATGAACCGGGGCTTGCTTTGTGAAAAAGGCAGATACACGCCGCTCGAAGCTCCAGTTGAACGATTTTATACCCCGCTGATCCTTAAGGATGGAAAACACAAGGCCGCGACCTGGGATGAAGCTCTGACCCTGATCTCTGAGAATCTGAAAAATGTCGGGGGTAAATCTGTGGCTGCACTCGTTTCTCCGCGTATGCCCATCGAAACCCTGTCCTTATTCAAAAACACTTTTAGAACAGGCTTCCGTGCGGATCACGTTTACCTGACAGATCAGGACGAAGCAGCTGAAACAAGTTATCTACTCGCCGGTAAACTTCACGGGCCGTTTGAATCCAAATTGGAAACCCTGAAACACACTGATGTCGCCCTGATCTTGGATGAAGATCTGGAAGAAGATCATCAGGTGGCAGGGTTCTTCCTCAAGCGGCAGATGCTGGAAGAAACCAAATTGATCACAGTGGATGACGCCGACAACAAGTTGTTCCACCGATCAGTTGTAAAAATTAAGCAAACCAAGGGTACCCCACTTGATTTTGTGCTCGGTTTTATTTCAACATGGCATACCCTCATCCATGAGAATGACAAATTAGCAGAAGACATCGTCGCAGCTTTACCCGAAAAGACTGGGATCGAGACCAATCAAATCCTTAAAGCAGTCAAGCTGGTTGAGAATGCCACCAACCCGGTCATCGTCATCGGAAGCAAGATCGCCTCATCGCAAAACTATGACGCATTTGAGAGGCTGGTTTTGTTTGCCAAGCAGATCCATGCTGCAGTTGTGGTGATTAAAGGCAAAGCCAACAGCCTGGCAGCTGCCCAGATTGTGTTAAGAACTGATTTTGACCCTGACGGGAAAAAAGCAGCTTTTGTAGCTCTCGGTGACGAAAAACCTTCAGAAATCCTGCTTCAGCAGTGTGAGAATATTCCCTTCCTGGCCGTCTTTGCCACCCATCCCTCTCTATTGACTGAAAAGGCTGACGTTATACTGCCGGCTGCCAACTGGGCTGAAGAGGGCGGACATTTCTTGAGTTCTGATGGTCGCTTGCAGGAAAAAGTAAAGGCAATTGAGGCTCCTGAGGGTATCTGGGATTCTCTGAAGACCATCCAGGCACTGGCATCCAGCGTGGGCATCAGCTGCGAGGACGATTGGCAGGAAGCTCTTACAGCTCAGCCAGCTTCTGTTGAGCTCGAGCTATAATGACGATATTACTTATAGGGATTGAAAGGAAATAAACATGGCAAAACCAAAAGTTGCATCAGATTGGCTCGCGGGATGTGCCGGATGCCATATGTCCTTTTTGGATATTGATGAGAGGATAGTCGAATTGACCAAATTGGTGGACCTACGTTCCATGCCCATCACCGACCTGAAAGTACCAGATGAGACCGGCGTGGACGTGGGAATTCTTGAAGGCGGAATCAGCAACACCTACAATGAGGAAGTCGCCATTAGAATGCGCCAGCGCTGCAAAATTCTGGTGGCGTTGGGCGATTGCGCGGTCTTCGGTGGTGTTCCCGCGATGCGGAATTTTGTCGGCGCGAAGGCAGCCCTGGAACGGGCTTACATCGAAACTGAAAGCACCGATGAGAGCGGTATGATCCCCAATGATCCTGAGCTTTCCACTCCGGTGCATGTCCGTCCAATCAGCGATTTGGTCAAAGTGGACGTGTTTCTTCCCGGCTGTGCCCCCAGCGCAGATGCAATTTTTTATGTCCTTTCAGAACTCGCCCAAGGCAGAATGCCAGATGTCTCCGGCGAATATAACGATTGGCATTAGGAGTCCGAATGGTTGCACAAAAAATTACCATTGAACCAGTAACCCGTATTGAAGGTCACGCCAAGGTGACCGTGCACATGAATGAGGACGGCACGGTAAATCATGCCTATTTCCATGTGAATGAATTCCGCGGTTTTGAGAAATTCTGTGAAGGTCGTCTGGTTACCGAGATGCAGCAAATCACCCCACGTATTTGCGGTATTTGCCCGGTGAGTCACCACCTCGCATCAGCTAAGGCTGGCGATGTCGTGCTTGGCTGCCCCCCACCCAGGCCCGCCTCCCTCCTTCGCGAACTCATGCACATGGGACAGATCATTCAGAGCCACGGCATGCACTTCTTCGAACTGGCTGGTCCCGACCTCATCCTGGGTTTCGATCACGACCCTGCCACGAGAAATGTAGTGGGCTTGATCCAGGCTGATCCAGAATTGACGCTCAAGGCTGTTCGCCTGCGCAAATTTGGTCAGACCATCATTGGAGAGCTGGGCGAGCGGAGCATTCATCCAACTTTTGCCATTCCTGGTGGTGTCAACCATGCTTTCAGCCAGGCTTCACGCGATCGGTTGCTTTCCCAACTTGACGAGCAAATCGAGACGATCAAAGTGGGCATCCAAATCATCAAGAATTGGGTCGAAGCGAACATGGAAGATGTCCAAAAATTCGCTGTCTTTCCGACCGGTTACCTTGGCTTGGTAACTCCCAAGAACAGCCTGGAACTGTATAACGGTGAAATCCGCCTGACCGGGCGCGATGGCAAACAGCTTGAGAAATTCGACCCGCAAAACTACCTTGATTACATCGCTGAGCATGTTGAACCATGGTCTTACCTGAAATTCCCCTATTACAAGAAACTGGGCTTTCCGGAAGGTGTTTACCGGGTAGGTCCTTTGGGACGTTTAAACAATTCCGACCAGATCGATACCCCCCTCGCCAATGCGGAATTCAAGCAATTCAAAGCCATGAACAACGGCCTGCCAATCGAGAATACCCTACACTATCATTATGCCCGCATGATTGAGACGATGTTCGCGGCAGAACGCGTCCGCATCCTGTTGGATGACCCGGACCTCCTGAGCACAGACATCCTCAACACCCATCAAAACATTCAGCAGCAGGGCGTCGGGGTAATCGAAGCGCCGCGCGGAACCCTGATCCACCACTACCAGGTCAATCCTTATGGGCAATTAACCAAGGTCAACCTGATTGTCTCGACCGGGCATAACAATTACGCGATGAGCCGAGCCGTGGATGAGGTTGCCAAAACCTATGTGCATGGACCAGATATCACAGAAGGTATGCTCAACCGCATCGAGCATGCCATTCGCGCGCACGATCCCTGCCTGTCCTGCTCCACTCACGCGGTTGGTGCCATGCCGCTGGAAGTGAGCATCTACGATGCTGAAGGTAATCTTACCCAGACTGTCACGCGCTAAATTGCCTGATATTTCATTCCACACCTCCCCTTTTTGGTATCATTAAGGGGAGGTTTTAATTAAGCCACTACCATGAGCCAAAAAACCCTGATCATTGCTTACGGAAATCGCGACCGGCAGGATGATGGTGCCGGATGGCACATCCTGGCAAAAATCGCGCATAAATTAGGTCTGACGCCGCCTGAGTTCCCAGGAGAGTGGGTGGAAACAAGCGATGGGAATACCCGTCTCCTGTACTTGTACCAGTTGCTTCCAGAGATGGCTGAAGACCTGATGCCCTATCACCAGGTAATTTTCGTTGATGCCCATAACTCGCCTGCACTCCCTGATCTGACCTTCCAACCCATTGAAGCCTCCTGGGAACACTCCGCCTTCACCCATCATATGTCGGCCGAAGAAGTACTCTCCATCACAGAGACACTGTATGGGGTTCATCCACAGGCAAAGATGCTTACAGTGCGGGGTTACCTGTTTGAATTTGAGCGGGAGCTCTCAGACCAAACAGCGGCCCTGGTGGAACAGGCCGCTGCCCTGTTGGAATCTGAATTGGCACAGGCGATGCCGCCCACCGGTAAGCCGAAAAAACCTTAAGGAGTCAAGTATGCCCGAAGCTTATATTGATCAGACTATCTGGCAGTACTCCCAGTCTTCCGGCTCGCTTAACCAGCTGACCAAGCCGCTCATTCGCGAGCATGCCCTCACCCTGGTGGTGAATGGTGAAAACTGGTTAACTTTTATTTGTTCCCCGACTGATCTGCCGGCACTCGCGCTGGGTTTTCTGTGGAACGAGAACGTCGTTTCTGACCTGGCTGAGGTTAAGACCTTTGCCATAAGCACGGATAGCAGTGAAATTCGGGTTGAATTAACCCACCCGGTAGTCAAACCAGCGCACTTCCACCGCACCTCCACCGGGGTCAGCCCTCAAAGCCTGCGCCAAACGCAAACCATCCCCTCTGATTTTCACATCCCGGCAGAACAGGTAACGGGACTCTTCCGCGAATTTATGGACCTCCAGACCCTGCATGACCAGGTTGGCGGTTTTCATAGTGCCGGCTTGAGCGATGGTTCCAAAGTCCGCCTAGTGGTCGAGGATTTGGGTCGGCATAACTGCGCGGACAAACTGGATGGTTTATTCCTTCTTCAAAACAAGCCTTTCACACCGAGAGCACTCCTTCTGAGCGGCCGCATCAGCTCGGAAATGGTGTTTAAGACGTTACCTCTTGGTATACCTTTGATCGTCTCCCGCACCTCACCCACCTCATTGGCGGTTCAAATCGCCGATCAGGCTGGCATCACCGTGGTCGGGTACTTGCGGTCGAATCAATTTGAAGTGTATTGCCACCCTGAGCGCATCCTGGTCTAAATCTCTATTATTGCCTATACGCATTACTCCATTGGCATGCACCAAAGCAGGATAAGCCTTGTAGGACAAGTATCCGATGGAACATGTCAGGCGCTGTGAAGCGTGCCTGACCGAAGTAGTGCAAGAGCTAAAACCACTGGCTCAATCCAACCAAATTACTCTTGATCTGCAGGTTAGCGGGGAGGTCACCATCCTGGCTGATGAACACATACTAACCCTGGCGGTCAGCAAT
>JBAQMM010000246.1:0-5611 GCA_049302815.1 Anaerolineaceae bacterium
ATACATGATGATGTCACCAGCTTGTAAATTTTCGGCTGTACTTATCACACCTTCCGGTCCCCCAGTCCAAAAATGACCGTTGATGACAAAATCATAGAGCGGATAAACGCCTGTCCAGGCAGCGGCACGATCATAAATGTCGGTGTAATACCAACCCGCTGCGCCAATCCCACCGCCACCGGCTGTCTCTGGAATGCCACCCCCTTCGTACATTGCCTGAGAAATAAAGTTGGTACAGTCTATATTTCCAAAATCGTCATATGCGGGATTCTGACCGAATGCCCATTGATGGGCATATGCAACTGCACCATCCCGGTAGTATCCACCCCCTAAGATTGAATTAGGGGTTGGTATTTCTTCCTTCGTTTGTTGTGGATTGGAATTATCCAAGTTTTCTAGCTCCTGCAAACTTTGATCGATCCGATTAATCATTTCCTCTTTTGCAAATCCACCTGTATTTAATAGCCGCCAGAGATAGTCCTCGTACTGGTCGGAAACGATCTTCCATTCACCATCCTCTTTAACAAGTTTGATCTCATGTTCGAGATTTCTCATAGAGGATACGATCGGGTCTGTAATCTCAAATATCACATCATGCCCTTCAGTTACCAAGGCAGTGGCAGTTTTAGCGAGTGGGTCAATCGTTATTTCTGAGTAATTCAGGAAGTACTTGTAACTTACATAACGCAGTTGATATACTTTGGCATGGTATATTTCAATCTCCAATTTGTTCAATTCTAAGTCAAGAGCAGCTTCAGCTTCCGGTGCTTTGCTTGCCACCATCTCGTAATCCTGTAGCGTGAGATTATGCAGAGCCTCATATTTAAGGTGTATATATTTGTCAATGGCTGATTGTATGGCATCAATCTCTCCAGAATCAACTTGTTGAGCTTGAACTGGCGAAGCAGCCATGGGTGAGCAGAAAGTTGCAATAACCAATGTAAACAAACTCAGACAAACTAAATACAATTTTAGCGTTTTCATGTCATCCTCTCTTGGAAATACTGATTTGCTCAATGAATAGGTACGACAGGTCACAAAATCTGATTTTTTGAACTAAAGGATATTTTTTTATATTGCTCCTTTCTCATTGCTCTGATCTTTTTTACAGTATAGCAAATTAGATGTTAAGCCAGCGTTAAGTTGAGGGGTTAAAACTGTTTTTCCGTTTTTTTCAATCAACCCGGTTCAACATTTCTAATGTCGGTCAAAGTAATTTATAATGGAAGTAAGAATATGCTGCTGACCGGTTAACTGGAAATGGAGGACAAGTATGAAAGAGCACAAGAAAAAAAAGACCATTTCCATTCCATGGGGGGTTGGGAGTTTTTTGGGTTTGGTTCTCACTGTCATTGCGGGGTGGATTTTCTACAGCCGCCGCTATATCGATCATCATGCCAAGATTAAGGGCATTCTGGAAGCAGAACAAGGCACTTATGAATCAGCCACTGCCGGGAAAATTTACTATTTTGCGGATACCAACGGGAAAGGGCGCCCGATCCTGATCGTGCACGGCATCCACGCCGCTGGCGGCGTCCATGACATTGCTCCAATCTTCCAAGCCTTCATCACCCGCCGGCCGGTCTATGCCATCGATCTGCCTGGTTTTGGCAGATCCGAGAAGGGCGACCGACCCTATCGTCCCAGCATGTACCAGGCAGCCATCACAGATTTTATCCGTGAAAAGATTGGCAGTTCCTGTGATGTGGTTGCCATGGGACTTTCCAGTGAATTTACCGCCCTTGCGGCAGCGGCTGCACCCCAATGGATTCACTCGATTGTGATGATCTCCCCGACCGGTTTTCAGATGCCACAATCCGGTTATCTGACCGATAGGCCGGGTTGGACCAGCTTCCTGGACGCGTTTTATAGCGTCCTGGCAATCCCCTTGTGGAGCCTGCCGATCTTTGATCTGCTCGTCAGCCGTCCGAAGTTGAACCAGTATTACCAGAAACGCTTCGAATACAGCATGCCTGAAGAGCTGGTGAGTGTGGCGTATGCCTCGTCGCATCAATCCGGTTCGCACTTCGCCCCTATTGTGCATGTCAGCGGAAGACTGCAGACCATGAACGTGCGGGAAAAAGTGTATGAGACCCTGTCCATGCCTGTGTTGGTATTGTATGACGACGAACCTGGCATGCGTTTTGATATGCTGCCTTTTATGACCCGGGCGCATGTGAACTGGCAGGCTAAAAGAATTCGGCAATCGCGCGGGATGCCGCACTTTGACAAGCCCGGTGAAACCTTCCATGTCATGGGTGAATTCTGGAAGCAGCACGCCAGAGATGAAGCCTGACATGGGCGATCATTGGGCTGTGAACACTTTTTAAATTAATATCTTGAAGTATATGGAATTATGCTATGGAAAACAAGCCTACACAATCGAAATTACGTCCGCTCGCCATTGTAGCAGTGGTATTGGTAGCCGCGGCGGTTCTTGGTCTGGTATACCTGATGCTGCGGCTTGCCAATCCTGCGCCAAACGCGCCTGGGGAAAATCCCACTGCTGCGCTGACGATCATCCCTGCCCCAACACATACCGAGCAGGCGATCCTGCCGACGTCCGGAAGCCAGGTGACCCCCACCAGTGCGGTTGTTCTTCCACAGGGAACCATCGGAGTGGGCGCTTATGTCAAGGTCGGCAGAACCGATGGGGTGGGACTGCGCATGCGGGCGGACGCCGGCACCAGCGCGGAAGTGCAATTTATCGCCATGGATGATGAAGTATTCCTGGTGATCGGGGGTCCGGTTGAGATGGATGGGTACACCTGGTGGCAATTGAAAGCTCCCTATGATCAGAACCGCACGGGCTGGTCGGCGGAGTCTTTCCTGGACTTGGTAGATTTGACCACCCCGACCCCCTGATGGAATGCTTTTGGAACTTTTTAAGGACAGGGAAAACCAGTTCTTATTGGAGAAAATATTGGTGAAATTATTTGAGCGAAAAAAAGACCCGTCAAGTTCCCCAACCGCAGCAGCAGGCGAGAACCCACATGATCTGAGCGGCAGGATGCCCGTCATCCAAAGCCAGATTTGCCAGTCTGTTGGAAAAGTGCGCAGCCATAACGAGGACGCGGTCTTTTCTCTCAATGTGGAGATTTCCACCTCGGCAAACCGCCAGTCCTTCGGGCTGTTCATGCTCGCTGACGGCATGGGCGGCCATCTGGATGGTGAGGTCGCCAGCAACCTGGCAATAGAGGCTGCCGCGGGTTATTTGATGACCAATCTGCTTGAACCGCTACGGCTGGGGCATTCCGCGTTTTCTGATGAGGAAATCGAAGGTCTGCTGGAACAAGCCATGCAAGCCGCTCAGGACGCTGTGGTTTCACAGGTGTCGGGTGGGGGCACCACATTAACCCTGGCATTGCTTTTAAACTCAGCCCTCTTTTTTGCCCATGTGGGGGATTCGCGTTTGTATCTCCTGTCGGGTAAGCAGCCTTTGCAGCTGTTGACCAAAGATCATTCTGTGGTGCAGCGGCAGGTGGACCTGGGGCAGATCAGCCCGAAAGAAGCTGCCAACCACCCCAAGCGCAATGCCTTATACCGGGCGGTTGGGCAGGTGATTGGTTTTAAGGCAGACCTGGGACATCTGGAACTGCCCCAACCGGCAATTTTATTGCTGTGTTCTGATGGGCTGTGGGGATTGGTGGAAGATGCCAACATCGCCGCGATCCTCATGAACGCGTCTCATTCGGTTTGGAATGCCCAGGCATTGGTTGACGCGGCCAACCAGGCGGGCGGAACGGATAATATCAGCGTCATAATAGTGACCATTTCGTAGTCGAAAGGAAGAGAAACATGGAAGCAGCAGCTAAAAAGAATCGGATCCTGGTGGCGGATGATGAGAAAGGCCTGGTAAAAGTCATTCGACTGAACCTTGAGCATGATGGGTTCGATGTGATCGAGGCGAATAACGGTGCCCAGGCGATGGATAAATTGCGTGCCACCCTGCCCGATCTGGTGCTGTTGGACGTGATGATGCCTGACATTGATGGTTTTGAAGTGCTGAAAATGATCAGGGAAGTTGGCACGATACCGGTCATCATGCTGACCGCCAAAGGGGAAGAAAATGACAAAGTACGCGGGCTGGAATTTGGGGCGGACGATTACATCACCAAGCCTTTCAGCCCGCGGGAACTGACCAGCCGCATCCGGGCAGTGCTGCGCCGGGGCAATTTCGCGGATGACAAGGATACCGGAAAGATTGATGTGGACGGTCGGCTGGTCATTGATTTTGGCCGCCATGAAGTCTGGGTGGAGGATGAACTGGTCAAACTGCGCCCTACGGAATACCGTCTGCTGTATCACCTGGTGAAAAATGCTGGCTGGGTGCTCACGCACGACCAGATTCTGACCAAAGTTTGGGGCTACGAGTATGAAAACGAGCCCCATTACGTGCGCTTGTATATCAACTACCTGCGCAAAAAGATTGAAAAGGACCCAACCAACCCGAAGTACATTCTGACCGAACGCGGTGTGGGCTACCGCTTTGTGGATTACAAACGCGGGAACCTGGCGGAAAAGAACGAAGACAAACCAACCTTGTAAACTGCCATCAAAAAAGGGAACAGCTCAAAACGAGTGATCTGATGGGTGCATCGTAGGTCACTCATTCCCAAGGTTAATCCGGTTCATGACTTCTGGGCGGCGAGAGCGGAACGGTTGGATCCACTTCAACCGCTTGTTTCCGGTCGATCTGGATTTCGGCTTTCTTACTCTTCTTATGCCGTTGACGCGATTGGTGACGTTCGTTTTCCGATGAGTGATTGGTCGGTGGCTGTTTTGGCGTATTCCCTTTGATCCTGGGTTTGCCTTGTTCCCCTTCAACCGTTCACTTCATCCCGCAATCGTTGAATCTCGACCTGTGCATCGCGCAAGGGCGCAGATAATTTTTCCGCCAGGTTCAATAACTGCCTGATCAATTCCCGCGCGTTTTCGTCTTGTATGGCGTTCAGGTCAAGGTTGTCTAACCTGATATGGAAATTTTAGCAGCCTGTGCCAAAAATTAATAGGCTTCAGTTTCTTTTCGTTTTCCCCGTTTTATTGAGATGATACCAAGAATTGTATAGTTTGACGCTCTACTATGGACGGGTGAGGCGTACCGTTTTTCGTTGGCTAAAGCGTGAAAGAGGAGATCAGGAGATAGAGCTGCATCAACCCGGCGGTGGGTCTGTCCAAAGCATTTGCCTGACGTTTTCAAGCGCTGCCGAACCTTGCGGCTCACCTAAAAGGATGCGGTGAATGCGATGAGTCAGCTAAGGAGCCCCAGCCAGGCACCAGGCAATGAGTTCATTCGCGTTGGAGAGAATGCTGTTGATAGACATCTTTGTTTCTCAAATGAGATTATAGCGTATGATTAAGCGGATGGACCCTAATTCTTGGGAGATCAGGATGGATCAGGAAGCCAGTTATCAAATCCCAGCGGAGGAAACCAGCACGGAAATCCTGGTGGTGAATTCGCGCTTCATTGCCAACCTGGCGCCGGCATTCACCGTTGAAGAAGCGCGGGTTTTCCACAAGCGGATGAAACAGCGCTACTCCGACGCAACCCACCACGTGCCAGCATTCGTGATTGGTCATGGCAACAGTGTCATCACGCACTGCTCCGATG
>JBAQMM010000247.1:0-2871 GCA_049302815.1 Anaerolineaceae bacterium
GTGTAGCGGGTCTGCCAGCGGCTGGCGCTGGAAAGGTCTGCGTCTTTCATCAGGTCGAAGCCCCAGCTCATGGTCAGCAGGGGATGGAAACCCGCCTGTGCCACTAAAAAAGCCACATCCTGGATGGGACCGGCGTGCACCAGGTCCGGCTGCAAGTTCCCCAGAATTTGTTTGAGCTGGCTGACCAGGCGCGGAGCCTGGGTCAGGCGGAATGACCCGTCAATCCCCTCCCAGGGTACGTTGGTAACGCCCTTGGGCGCCGGGTACTCGCCTTTGCGCAGGCGCAGGGCATACACTTCATGCCCGCTTTTGGCAAGCACGTCCAAAAAGCGCTGGTCGTGGGGAGAATCAGAACGGGTACAGTAAAGCAGTCGCAAATTTAGCCTCGTATTTATCCCAGCATGGTCCAGCGCAGCTCCTGGCCGGCTTCAATTGGTATCAGAGCTTTGGTGCCGATTGCACTCTCAATGTCGTAGGGCATGATGGCGCCGCTTACAGCCGGCCGCAAGACGGCAATCATCTCGCGCGTCAAGACCTCGCCAGGTTGAATGGCATGCGCCGCCCGCAGGCAGCGCCGCTGGATTACCACAGTTTCGAGTTCGTTGGCAGCCACGAGCTTGTTGCCGGAGCCCAGGGCGCGTTCCAGTTGGCGGGTGGCGGTGACCATCTCTGCGAAGCTGACCGGGTTCATGGCGAAGGCATGGTCCGGTCCTTCGCGGCTGTTATCATCGGTAAAGTGCTTCTCGATGACGCGGGCGCCCAAAGCCACCGCGCCTAGCACCGTGGCATGACCGCACGTGTGGTCTGAAAGCCCCAACACTAGGTCCGGGTACATGTCATGATAGGTCTTGAGCACATTCAAGTGGATGTGGTCAAAATTAGCGTCATCAGCGGTATAGTTGGTGTTGCACTGCATTAGCACCAGCTGTGGATTTATTTTCAGGATGGCTTCGACCGCCCGCTGCACGTCACCTATAGTGGAAGCGCCTGTTGCCAGCATGACCGGTTTTCCCTTGGCTGCGATGCGCTCACAGGCTTCAATCCAGGTAATATCCCCGGAGCCGATCTTGTAAACCGGCACGTAAGGATTGAGCATGTCGGTAGCCTCAAAATCGTAAGGGGCGGAGAAATAATCAATTCCAAACTCGTCGCAGGCTTCCCCGAGGTGAGCCGTCCACTCGAATGGAACGGAAGCTTCGTCATAGACCTGGGTGACGCTCTTCCGCCACTTGGCTTGGTGAGAAACCTGAGCATTCATGTGGGAAAAGCCGTAATCCGAAACGATCTTGGGACCGCGGAAGTTTTGGAACTTGGCGGCATCAGCGCCAGAACTGGCGGCAAGCGCGATCAACTCAATCGCTCTGTCCAGGTTGCCATCGTGATTGGCGGCAATCTCAGCCACAAAATAGGTGGGATGCCCTTCACCAACAAGATGTTTTCCGATCTTCAGTTCCATGGTGTCCTCCAAACGATCAAGCGACAAAAGAAGTCAGTCTAGCAGGCAAACCAGCCTGCCAGTCAGCGTAAAAAGCCTGCATACCCTCAAGCTCGCCCGGCAGGTCTCCATCCAGGGCGGCCTGCAGTTTGTCCGTGTTCATGCTCAGGTTGAGCGAACGGGCAGCAGCCAGCTCGGAATCATGCACAGACAGCGGGCTGATCAGACTTTCATCCAGTTCAAACTGGCGCGCCAGGCTGACGCCAAAGGCATATTTGCTGATGGGCTGCCTGCTGAAAACATGATACAGCCCGGTCAGGTCCTGTTGTGCCATTTGGAGCAAAATACGTGCCAGGTGACCCACATACAGGGGAGTGAAATAGACATCGGTAAAGCCATTCACGGTCTGTTCGGCTTTGAGGCGGTTATAGAAGAACTCTGCCAGGCTGTGCTTGCCGCTCGGGGACCAACCGTAAAAATTGACCCGGGCAATGATCGCCGCGGGGTTGGCTTCAGCCACGGCAGTTTCGCCCTCTAGCTTGGTGCGCGCGTAGACGCTGATCGGGTTGGGAGCGTCGGTTTCGCGGTAATCGCCCGTTGTGCCGTCAAAAACGGCATCTGTGGAGATGTGCACCAGTCTGGCGCCCAATTCCAAAGCCGAGCGGGCGATCACACCCGCCACCTGCGTGTTGAGTTTCGCAGCAAATTCAGGGTTTTGCTCGGACTGGTCAATATCTGCCAGGGCGGCGCAGTGGATGATCAGATTGGGTGCCAATGCACTTAATCGGGTAGGGAGACCTGTCAGATCGGTCAGGTCTACCTGTTCGGCAGCGAAAGGCGTTCCAACCAGGGCACGGCGATTGGTCCAGCCGGTCACCTGGTAGCCTGCTTCAGTAGCCGCCAGCGCCAGGTTCATTCCCAAAAGGCCGCTGGCGCCGGTTACCAGCAATTTACTCATGCGCCTCTTTCCTTTTCGAAATCCTTTTTAATCGGAGCAATAATCTCGTTGATCTGGCGTACGTCCAGCCAGTCGGTATTGGTGTTGCTTTGATAAGAAAAACCATCCGTCACGGGTTTGCCCAACTTTTCCCAGGCATGCCCAAACCACAGGGCAGCTGCCGGCTGCACCACAAACATATCCGCCAGTTCGACGGTTGTGCGGGCTTCGTCTTCCGAGATGAGTGATTCGTGCAGTTTCTCACCCGGGCGGATGCCGATGATATCCACCTGCGCTTCTGGGGCGATGGCTTTTGCCAGGTCTATCATGCTCATGCTGGGGATTTTGGGGACAAACACCTCGCCGCCCTGCATCTGCTCGATGCAGCGGATGACGAAGCGGACGCCCTGCTCCAGCGAGATCCAAAAGCGGGTCATGCGCGCGTCGGTGATGGTCAGGTGACCGGTGGGGCGCTGCTTGAGGAACAACGGTACCACAC
>JBAQMM010000248.1:0-7952 GCA_049302815.1 Anaerolineaceae bacterium
CCTTGCGGGCGCGCTTGAGACCTGGCTTCTTGCGTTCCTTGATGCGGGAATCGCGGGTGAGCAGACCATTTTCGCGCAGACTGTGGCGGGCGCCTTCGTCCATGGCCAACAATGCGCGGGCTAAACCAAGCTTCACCGCGTCCCGCTGACCGCTGACACCACCGCCCTGTACCATCACGGTCACATCCATCAAGGCAGCGTTTTGTCCGGCTGCTTCCATCGCGCTGAGAATGGCTGGAGCATCACCCGTTCGGGGAAAATAAGCGTCCAGGGATTTCTCATTTACAGTAAAGGTGCCGCTGCCAGATGCCACGCGGACACGAGCCGTGCTTTCTTTGCGTCGTCCAGTTGCTTCAGTATATTGTGCCATAATTCCTCTTTACTACTCTGCAATCGGTTTCGGATTCTGACCCTGGTGAGGGTGTTTTGAACCGTTATAAATTTTCAGGTTATCCAGATAGCGCGCGGTAAGGCGGTTTTTGGGAAGCATGCCACGTACAGCTGCGCGGATCACCCGATCGGGGTTAACTTCCATTTGGCGCTTGATCGAGACGGATTTCAAACCGCCGGGATACATGGAATGTCGGTAATATTTCTTCTCTTCCAGGCGGGTCTGATTGAACTCAATCTGGGAAGCATTAATCACCACCACATGATCTCCCATAACCACACCAGGCGTGTATTCAGGTCGGTGCTTGCCGATCAAAAGGGCGGCAATTTGGGTTGCAACACGACCAAGGGTCTCGCCGGCAGCATCAATCAAATACCACTCACCGGTAACTTGTCCTTTAGGAACGTATGTTTTATCCACTGTAACTTTCTCCGTTTTCTCAATTACACTCTCAAGCCTTATCAGCCGGAGTAATCTTCTTTTTCATCCTCTGGATAGGCAACCTGCATCAGGGTCAAACCCCGAGCCGGTGCCAGGCTTACCGTTCCGGTCGAGCCCGTCTCCAAGCCTTGCTTAACAATATCCTTGGGCAGTTTGCCCAGACCAATCTGAACCAGGACGTAGACGATCCGCCGCACCATGTGGTACAAGAAGGCGTTACCGGTAATGGTAAAAGCAGCCTTTCGTTCGTCCCCGATCCATTCCGCCTGCATGATCCGCCGTACTGTGGTGGCGTCTTCCTTGAGAGCCTTCCCAAAGGCACTGAAGTCATGTTCGCCCAAAAAATGGCTGGCAGACTGGTTCATCAGACTCACATCCGGCATTTCATTCAACCGCCAGGCATACCTCTCCAACAGAGGATCGCGTGCCGGCTGGCAGTAGATCTGGTAACGGTAGGTCCGTCTCAGCGCGTTGTAGCGCGGATGAAACTCAGGCGCCACCTGCTGGACTGCCTGTACGGCAATGCTGGCAGGCAGATGAGCGTTCAAAGCGGTCAGCAGAGTTTGATCATCATGTTTCCAATCCAACGAGAAACTGATCACCTGTCCCTGAGCGTGAACACCTCTGTCGGTTCTGCCGGCGGGCATGATTGCCCTGCCCTGCCACCCCAACTTGCGCAAGGCATCTTCAAATTCTGCCTGCACGCTTCGCTTGATTGCCTGCCTCTGAAAGCCGTTGTAGTCCGTGCCGTCGTAAGCGAGGATAAGTTTGTAATGTGCCATGCCTTTCAACTTTCAGGGTAGGAAAGGCGCATACCCTTCGCAAAAAACCCGGTTACTCTGAAACCAACTCAAGCAGAACCATTTCGGCATTATCGCCGAGACGAGGTCCCAGTTTGAGCAAACGGGTATATCCACCTGGTCGATTCTTGAACCGTGGGGCAATATCGTCAAAGAGCTTTTTGACGATTTCCGGGCTGGCATTGCCAAGCTCGGAGGCAACCTGCCGGCGCGCGTTGATCTTTTCGATCTCGCTGCCAGTCTGGCTGTTCTTCGCCACGGTGATCATCTTCTCAGCATCGGCCTGGATCGACTTCGCTTTCGCCAGGGTGGTCTGAATTCGTTCGTGCTCAAATAGTTGTTTAATCATCGTCTTGCGCATGGCTGTGCGGTGACCGCCACTTCTGCCAAGGCGATATCCTTTTACCTGGTGTCGCATACTACTTACTCCGCTTCTTCGTCTTGTAAAAAGCCTTTTTCAATCATTTTGGCTTTAAGTTCTGTCAAACTCTTCTCTCCAAAATTGCGAATGGAGAGCATGGCGCCTTCGCCCTTGTCAAGCAGTTCAATGACATCCCCAATCGAGGAGACGCCGGTGCGCTTGAGGGAATTAAACACCCGCACCGAGAGATCAAGGCTCTCAATGGGGGTCTCAGCCGCTTCACTGCTGATGTGATTCTCCACTTCCACCAACGCAGGAGTCTTTACCAACATTTCTTCGTTGGTCCCGCTGATGAAACTGAGTTGATGCATCAACAATTTTGCAGCATCAACCAGGGCTTTTTCCGGAGAGATGGTGCCATCGCTCCAGATTTCCAGGTTAAGGCGATCGTAATTGGTGCTGTGCCCCACGCGAGCATTGGTGACTGACCAATTGACCCGGCGAACGGGAGTGAAGATCGCGTCCACCGGCAAAACGCCGATGGGCAGACGTTCGGCCCGATCACCAGCCGGCAAATAGCCCCTGCCAGTTTCCACGGTCATATCCATTTCCACATAGGCAGAGTTTTCCGTCATGCTGAAAAGATACAGATCGGGATTGATGATCTCCACCTCGGGAGGGCAGACAATATCTGCCGCGGTGATGGTGCCTTCACCTTTCACATCCAGGTGTATCTGGGCAGTCTCAACGTCGTGCAACTTCAGCCGCAGTTGTTTGACCTGCAGCATGACCTGGATGACATCTTCCCGCACACCCGGGATGGTACTGAACTCATGCATCACATCCGTGATATGCACCGACGATACGGCGGCGCCATCCAAAGAGGATAGCAGCACTCGGCGGATGGCGTTCCCGAGAGTGACACCGAAGCCACGTTCCAGCGGGCTGATCGTAAACTTGCCATAATCACGGGATTCATCCACCCGTTCAACTTTTGGTGTTACCATTTCCATAATTCCTGTCACGGTTTACCCCTAACCAGTCTCCCTTTTAAAGAAACTGAACTAAACATCGGATTAGCGCGAATAATATTCAACGATCAATTGTTCGTTGAGGTTACCGTCAATTTCAGAACGCTCGGGGAGACGCAGCATACGCCCGGATAGGTTGGTCAAATCTCGCGCCAACCAGGTGGGAACGGTGCGTCCCTCTGCTTCTTCACGCAGGTTCTTGAAATAAACTGTATCGCGGGACCGCTCGCGGACGCTGATGACATCATCGACTGAAACACCATACGAGGGGATGTCCGCACGCTTACCATTGACCAGGAAATGGCCATGGGTTACCAGGATGCGAGCCTGGGCGCGGCTGGATGCAAATCCAAGCCGGTAAACAACGTTTCCAAGTCGGGTTTCCAAAGTTTGCAGCAGGTTAATGCCGGTCAAACCACGCATGCGCAGAGCCTGCGAATAGTAACGGCGGAACTGACGTTCATACACACCGTACACCCGTTTGGCTTTCTGTTTGGCGCGCAGCTGCTTGGCATAGTCTGATTCACGGCCCGGGCGGGCTGAACTGAACTTGCCATGCATTCCTGGCGGATAACCTCTTTTTTCGAATGAACACTTGGGCGTAAAGCAGCGTTCACCTTTCAGGAACAGCTTCTCACCCTCGCGTCGACAAAGACGACAAACAGCATCTGTATATCTTGCCATAATCTCTTTTTCCTTTTTCTCAGACTACACGCGGCGTCTCTTGGGCGGCCGGCATCCGTTGTGGGGAACCGGTGTTACATCGGATATCAAGCGTACTTTGATACCCAGTGATTGGACAGCACGAATGGCTGCTTCGCGGCCGGGACCAGGTCCCTTGACGAACAATTCCACTTCCTGAACTCCCATGGTCTGGGCGGTCTTGATGGTCTGTTCGGTTGCCATACGGGCAGCAAATGGGGTACTCTTGCGCGATCCTTTGAACCCGGCCGATCCGGAACTGCCCCAGCAGATGGTGTTTCCCTGGAGATCAGTCACCGTAACAATGGTGTTATTAAAGGATGCATAAACGTGCACCTGTGCTGTCGAAATCTGGCGCTTGACTTTACGGGAACTGATCGTTCGTCGTGCTGTACGTGCTTGTTTAGCCATAATTCTTCCTCACTCAATCTCTTCTTGTCTGGCAGTGCCGTCAGTTAGGTAGCCGCCGGGGAGAAAGGGAACCCCGCCCAATCTTCAGGCACATCGCCAGTTCAATCCTATTTCTTGGTTGCCCCACGGCGACGACCGCGACCAGCCACCGTCTTCTTCGGTCCCTTGCGGGTGCGGGCATTGGTACGGGTGCGCTGCCCACGCGTTGGCAGGTTGTGGCGGTGACGCAAACCACGATAGCAACCAATTTCTACCAACCGTTTGATGTTCATCTGTACTTCCCGGCGCAGATCGCCTTCCACCTTGAGGTTGGTGCCGATGTAATCACGCAGCTTGGAAACCTCATTCTCGGGCAGGTCTTTCACACGCACGTCAGGATCAACACCAGTGGCAGCCAAAATCTCGTCAGCCTTCTTGGGACCAATACCGTAGATATATCGTAAACCGATTTGAATGCGCTTATTGCGCGGGAGGTCAACACCTTCTATACGAGCCATTGTATGATTCCTTATCCTTGTCGCTGTTTGTGTCTCGGGTTGGTACAAATAACATAAAGCCGACCTTCACGTTTGACGATCTTGCATTTGCTACAGCGTTTTTTTATTGAAGCTGATACTTTCATCAGTTGTACTCCTTCTTCTAACCGCAAAGCTTTTATTATATCTGTTGTTTGATCTATTTGCAAGACCAAATATTTCTACAATTTTGTTAAGATAACCGGGCCATTCGCCGTGATGGCCATCGTGTTTTCCTGGTGGGCTGTCAACGAACGATCCCGTGATATCACTGTCCACTCGTTCCGCAAAACCCGCGTGTGCCGGGTGCCAACCAAAACCATGGGTTCCAACGCGAGAGTCATGCCTTCGCGCAGGAGCACACCCTGACCCGGCTCCCCATAATTGGGCACCTGCGGGCTTTCGTGCATCTCGCGTCCAACCCCGTGACCGGTGTACAGGTGGGTCACATAAAACCCATGCTTTTGCACATAGGCTTCCACTGCCACCCCAACATCACCGATGCGATTGCCCGCCACCATTTTGGCGGTGCCGATCTCGAGCGCTTGTTTGGTGATCTCGATCAGCTTTTGTGCCAGCGGCGTGATTTCTCCCACGCCGACGGTAATGGCAGAATCACCCACAAAGCCTTCATACACCGTGCCGCAATCCACCGAGAGGATGTCTCCCTCGCGCAGTTTGCGCTTGCCGGGTATCCCGTGCACCAATTCTTCGTTAATGCTCGTACAAATGCTGGCCGGGAAGGGGTATGGACCCGGATAATTTTTAAAGGGCGAATAGACGCCGTACTTGCGGTGCACCGATTCCACTACTTCGTTCAGTTCTTCCGTAGTGACGCCAGGAGCTACTGCAGCTTTCACAGCTTCCAGGGCTTCCGCGTTGATCCTTCCGGCTTCGCGCATCAACTCAATTTCAGCGGCAGACTTAATGATGATGCTGCCTTCCAAACCGTACACTACCCGACCTCCTTCAAGATGTCCGCAGTGACCTGTTCAATCTCCTGAGTGCCATCAATTTCCACCAGGCTGCCCGCCTCACGATAGTAATCGATCAAGGGCGATGTCTGGGCATAATACACATCGATTCGGTGCTGCACGGTTTCCGGCTTGTCATCCTCGCGCTGGTAAAGCAGGGTGCCATCAATATCATCGAACCATTTCACTTTGGGCGGGTTGTACAGCGCATGATAGACACGCCCGCTTGTACTCATCCAGCGGCCGCCCAGTCGGTCCACCAAGATCGCGTTGGGCACGCTGATAAATGGCACCAGGTTCACTTTTCCGTTCATGGCTGCCAGGATGCCGCTCAGTGCCTCAGCCTGGGCGGGTGTGCGCGGGAAACCATCCAGCACAGCGCCCTTGGCGCAATCAGGTCGGGAGAGACGCTCCTTTACCATGGCAATGGTCACATCATCCGGAACCAGCTCGCCTTTATTCATGAAAGTTTGCGCCAACTTACCCAGCTCAGTTTCCTGGCTCAGGTTCTCACGGAACAAATCCCCGCTGGAGACATGCACCAGCCTGAGTTTTTCAGCCAATACTTTGGCTTGGGTGCCTTTACCTGCCCCTGGAGGACCCAACATCACGATGTAAGTCGGTTTCTCGTTCATTTTATCCTCAGTTGATCAGCCTGTCATCGTAACCGTGCATGCGCAATTCTGTTTCAATGAGCTGAACAGTATCCCGGACAGTGCCTACCACGATCAGCAAGCCGGAAGACGACATGAGCATCATGTTGGAATTATTGCCTGGCACGATCGCGCTGAAAATATACGGCAGGACTGCTACCAGACCAAGGAATAAAGCACCCGGCAGGGTGATGCGGCGCTGGACCCTGGTCAAGTAGTCCTGAGTGGGTTTCCCGCGAACAACACCGGGAATCTGTGCGCCCTGCTTTTTCAGGTTCTCACCATAGTTTTGCTGGGTGAACATCACATCTGTGTAGAAGAAACAGAACAACACCACCAAGATAAAAAACATCACCGGGTACCAGGCGGTCTCAGAACCAAAAGCCTTGGTAATCCAGTTAGACGCGTTGGCCAGCCAGACGGCTTTGGAATTAACAAAGAACGATGCCAGAATTGCCGGGAAGGTCAGGAAAGATTGGGCAAAGATGATCGGGATCATGCCCGCCATGTTGACCATCAGCGGCAGGTTGCTGCGAACCGGCATGGACATACGGTTGCCGATCCTCCGTCCCGGGAACATCACCGGAACGTTGCGGCGCCCTTGTTGGACATACACGATCGCGAAGATCGTAACCACCAAGATCAGCAGCACTAGGAAAATCATCCACCAGGCTTCCTTGTTGGTGATCATGGAGATCAGCGATTGCGGGAAGCGGGAAACAATGCCTGAGAAAATGATCAGGGAAAGCCCTTGGTTTCGCAGGCCAAATTCAGAAATCAATTGACCGATCCAGATGCCAAACATGGTGCCAGCCACCATCGAAATGATCGCGGTAAGCGTTGGCAGGAGTTGAGCGCCTGTAAAGCCCCAGTTGGTGATGACAGAGCTGCCGAGCATCTGGTTGAAGATGTTGATCTGCCCAAACGCCGAGAGCAGAGCCATCGGGATGGTCAGGATCACCGTCCATTTTTCCATCCAGATGCGACCTTCCCGAGGATCATCCTTCATCTTTTTTTCCAGCGCGGGGATTACCGGCTGGAGTAATTGAAGGATAATTTGAGCGGTAATATAGGGGTAAACGCCCATCGCCAAGATCGAAAAGCGCGAAACCGAGCCACCCGAGAGCAAATCAAGCAAGTTGATCAGGTTTCCCTGAGTTCCCTGGAGGTTGGTTAACGCTGCTACCGTAGCCCGGTCAATCCCGGGAACGGGAATATTGGAAGCCAGGCGGTAAATGCCCAGCAGCAGCAACGTAATCAACAGCTTGTTGCGTATATCTTCAGATTTCCATAAAAAGCGCCATGACGATCGTTTCATGAGTTAGGACTCCTTTAAGGTTATGACTGCGCGATCGTTTCCACACTACCGCCGGCTTTTTCTATCTTCTCGCGGGCACCTTCGGTCACTTTGTGTACTTTTATCTTGAGGGCAACATGAACGTCGCCCCGCCCCATCACTTTGATGGGTTTGTTTTTATCTTTGAGCAAACCGGCTTCCCGCAGCGCTTCCGGGGTCACTTCGGCACCCGCAGCGAAATCGTGCAGGGCATCCAGGTTGACTTCAGCATAGCGGGTGCGGTTCACGAGGGTAAAACCTTCACCACGCAGGAAGGGCAGTTTGCGGAACAGGGGCAGGTTACCGCCCATGTGGTACGGTCGCACGCCCCCGCCAG
>JBAQMM010000249.1:0-23682 GCA_049302815.1 Anaerolineaceae bacterium
CTTGAAAACCAGGCAATCTTGGAGAAATTCGACCGATTCGTGTTTGAGAGCATAGTCGAAAAAGCGATTATTGGAGGATATGGCGAAGATGGAAAATCAGACCCTGGTTTAATCACCTTCGTTTTCAAAACCGGATTTAAGGAAAAGTTACACAGAAGTAAATTCGAAGTTTTGAGAAGAGAATTTGATTCAGATGGCAATCAAATCGTTCCGTGTACTTTTTCCCAAAACGAGGACGTTTCTATGTCTTCCTTTAGTAACTCAAACACATATCGAGACGGTCGCTGTGATGACTCGTGGAACGAATAAATGAAGTCTGAAAAAAGCATTCTTGCGGGGTTTTTCCGGTGTTTTATCCTCTGAGCGTGCATGTGCTGCTGGTATTTTTGTTTGCGGAACGCTACGTAGAAACACCTAAAAAGCACTTTGGATAGTAAGAATTAGATTGACGTAGAAGATGTATTCTGATTGTATAAAGAGAAATATGTCTACACCAATTTCGTGCTTTCAACAATTCTGTGAGGTTTTATTTTTTTATGCTTCAGTTTTCCTTGAAAGTACTTCTTCTTTTACACCTGAGTATTGCTGAGCTATAACTTCCCACCGTGTTGAATATAATGCTCCTTCATGCATGCAAAGCTTACATCACTAATATCATGTTCGATCTTGCAGGAATCTTTATAAGCAGTTTTTTCATCTACACCCAAAGCCATTAGAGCCTCAGCAATCATATTATGACGCTCATACATCCTCTGGGCAATCTCAAGTCCAGCGTCTGTTAGCGTAATATATCCAGCGCTGTCCATTTCAATATATCCGTTTTCACGAAATTTTTTCATCACAACACTGACAGTTGGCTTGGAGTATCCCATCTCATTAACTACATCAATGGAGCGAATTGGTCCACGTCGATGCTGCAAAATTAGAATAGTTTCTAAATAATTTTCTGCAGCTTCCTGAATCTTCATAAAATAGTCCTCGCTGCTGAGTTGTATTTACCTAACCAAGAATATGATAGCACAAAGTAACTTTTGTAACAAGGAATTTTTCATAATATGCAATTACCTATTGACAATTTGGTTAGGAGGTGCTAACCTAACACCTAAGTTAGGTAAAGCTAACTAATATTGAACCGCAGCAGAGATAGACCGATTGCTTTGAATGATTTAAGGAATGATGACAATGCCTTTAACAATGTTAGGTGTAGGAGAGCAAAGTTCCATCAAGAAAATCGGTGGCAAGGAAGAAACCAGACTTTTTTTGGGAAACCTCGGTTTTGTAGTCGGCAGCGCTGTGACCGTCATTTCAAAAATGTCTGGTAATGTCATTGTTGATGTGAAGGATTCCAGAGTTGCCATCAGCCAAGAAATGGCTAATAAGATTATTGTGTGAAATTAAGATGAAATAGTGAGGAAGAACGTGATGAACACATTAAAAGATGCGAAATGTGGCGATACTGTGACGGTTGTCAAGCTACATGGTGAGGGTGCAGTCAAGCGTCGAGTTATGGACATGGGCATTACCAAAGGCACAGAAATTTATATTCGAAAGGTAGCTCCACTGGGCGATCCGATTGAAGTTAATGTCCGTGGCTATGAGCTTTCCTTACGAAAAGCGGACGCAAAGATGATAGAAGTCATGTAAGTGTAGAGGTATTTGGTATCTCCGCAAAAAATGTCTCAGGGATAGCTATGCGTGACCCCAACTTTAGTGATATGAGGAAATCGTTATGATAACAAAAATTGCCCTCGCTGGTAACCCCAATTCCGGCAAAACAACTTTATTCAACAGTTTAACTGGCTCCAATCAGTTTGTCGGTAATTGGCCAGGTGTTACCGTGGAGAAAAAGGAAGGCAAGCTGAAGAATCACAGAGATGTCATCATTATGGACTTGCCCGGCATCTATTCTTTGTCCCCCTACACGCTGGAAGAGGTGATAGCGAGAAACTATCTCATCACCGAGCGTCCCGATGCGATTCTGAACATCGTGGATGGTACCAACATCGAGCGCAATCTGTATCTCACCACCCAACTGCTGGAGTTGGGTATTCCCGTAGTGGTCGCCATCAACATGATGGATGTGGTAAACAAGAACGAAGACAAAATCAACACATCCAGACTTTCAAAAGAGCTTGGTTGCGAAGTCATGGAGATATCTGCTCTGAAGGGTACCGGTATCATGGAAGTCACGCAGCGAACAGTTATGTTGGCACAAGAGAAGAAGGTATCCTCATGCGTTCATTGGTTCGGAGCCAAAGTTGAAGCATCTCTTGACGAGATCGCTTCAAAACTGAGTGCTGATATTCCCAGTGAGCAGAAACGCTTTTATGCCATTAAGCTATTCGAGCGCGACAATAAAATTGCTGGACAGATGAAAACCGTACCCGATGTCGAGTCCATCATCCAAGATACCGAGTCAGAGATGAACGATGACAGTGAGAGTATCATCACCAGTGAGCGTTATACGTACATTGCTTCCATTATTAAGGGCTGCTACACCAAAAAAAACAAAGAAAGACTAACCACCTCGGATAAGATCGACAGGATCGTCACAAACCGCTGGCTAGCGCTGCCTATTTTTGCTGTTGTTATGTTCATCGTCTACTATGTATCTGTTACGACTGTGGGCAGTTTTCTCACCGATTGGACAAACGATGTACTGTTTGGCGATATTATTCCCCCTGCTGTTGAGAACTTCCTCATCAGCGTCGGTTGTGCCGATTGGCTGCGGGGTCTGATCATTGATGGTATCATTGGCGGCGTAGGCGCTGTTCTTGGCTTTGTGCCACAGATGTTGGTCCTGTTCATCTTCCTTGCGTTCCTTGAGGATTGTGGCTACATGGCTCGGATTGCCTTCATTCTGGACAGAATCTTCCGCAAGTTCGGTCTCAGCGGAAAGTCCTTCATCCCCATACTGATTGGCACAGGCTGCGGTGTCCCAGGCATCATGGCGTCGAGAACTATTGAAAACGACCGTGATCGCAAGATGACAATTATAATCACCACCTTCATTCCCTGTGGTGCAAAGCTACCTATCATTGCACTCATCGCTGGCGCTTTGTTTGATGGCGCATGGTGGGTAGCCCCAAGCGCATATTTTGTGGGCATCACTGCCATCATCGTATCCGGTATCATCTTGAAAAAGACCAGGATGTTTGCTGGAGATCCCGCCCCATTTGTCATGGAGCTTCCCGCCTATCACTGGCCTACGATTACCAATGTTTTGCGCAGTATGTGGGAGCGTGGTTGGTCGTTCATCAAGAAAGCTGGTACCATCATCCTGCTGTCCACTATCCTCGTCTGGTTCACCTCCAACTTTGGTATCGTAGATGGAAAGCTTGGAATGGTGGACAATCTGAGCGATGGCTTTCTCGCTGTCATTGGCAGCGCAATAGCATGGATATTCACTCCGCTAGGCTGGGGTAACTGGCAGGCGGCTGTTGCAACAGTCACCGGACTGGTCGCGAAAGAGAATATTGTCGGCACCTTCGGCATTCTCTATGGCTTTGCCAATGTTGCTGAAGACGGCGCAGAGGTTTGGGGCACATTGGCAAACAGCTTTACCGCCCTTTCCGCATACTCTTTCCTCGTGTTCAATCTTCTATGCGCACCCTGTTTTGCCGCCATCGGGGCTATCAAGCGGGAAATGAACAGCGCTAAGTGGACATGGTTTGCTGTTCTTTATCAAACTGTTTTTGCCTACGCTGTTTCCTTATGTGTCTATCAGCTTGGCAATCTCTTTACCGGCAGTGGCTTCGGAATCGGAACAGCAGTTGCAGTTCTGCTGGTTGCAACATTTTCTTATCTACTGTTCAGACCTAATAAGGAGAGCAACGTTCTGAATGCAGGGGTTGCCGTAAAAGCATAAAGGGAGATGTTTATTATGTTGACATGGATCGCAGAAAACATTGCCACCATCATTATTAGTGCCATTATTCTCACAGCGGTTGCTCTGATCATCGCAAAAATGGTCAAGGACAAAAAGAATGGCAAGACCTGCAGTAGTTGCGGCTGTGATTGTGAAGGTTGCCCTATTGCTCCCTCGTGTCATCAAAAATAGTTCTGGCATTTGCTATCTGAGGCAATTCATATGTGATTCATATTGAGAATTGATACAGTAAAACAGGTGTTGCTAACGCTTGAAAGTCAGCTAACGCTACCCGACCTGGTTTTGCTAGATCCTTTCCGGGCAGGTCTGCACCCAAGGCGCGTGAAACGCTGGAAAACTGGGTAGCCCCAAATCATCTACGTCAGTTGCGACCCAAGCACCCTTTCCCGCGACCTGAAGAGCCTATGCGCAGCCGGTTATCATCTGGCGAATGTGCATGGTTTTGACATGTTCCCCCAGGCCTACCATATCGAGCGCGCGGTGTTGATGGAAAGTGTAAATTAAGAGAAACAAAATATTGTTTAAGCCTTACAGTTCAACTTTATCAAAAGTTCGCCGGGTTAGGATGTCTCCACGCCAAACAGATGCCCGATTCTTACTTTTAGTGAGTGTAAAGTCCTGTTTGCAGAGAAATCAGAAGGAATACATAAGCCTTCGGCACACATTTCTGCTTTAAAATGCCAAAAACAATGCATAATTATGAAGCTAAGCTATTCCTTGTCTGAAAAATGTGTGGGAACGTGTGAAGCATCGCAAAATGGTTTGTTTCTTGACTTGCCACAGCGACACAGCATTATCCTGTTTCTAACCTCATAAACTTGGCCGTCTGCAGACTCGACCAGAATATTGCCTTGGACATATATTCCACTGCTTACTGTTTTTTCTGGGTCTTGAATAATGTGGATGGATGGCTCTAATTGCGGTTCAATCATGGTTCCATCTTTATCGAGTGCTACAAGCCGACCTGCTGGGCAATCGCTGGCTGCAATTATTGCTTCCTCTCTGAGATGAGGATCGCCGGAATTCTCTGTCAACTCCCACACATTTCCTTCGTTTCTATGACAGAAGCGGGCGAAGGCACACCGGCTGTCATCAAAAAGGTCCAGCTCCGGACCTACAAGTAAGTCAGCCCGGTTTTCATACTTGTTTTTGGATGCAGTTTCAGTGCCTTTGAAGCCAGTCTTTTCATGTGAACCATCGCAAAATGGTTTGTTTCGTGATTTTCCGCAGCGACAAAGGTAATACTCCTCTGTCAGTGGAAACTCGCGTCCATCCTTAAATACGTATTCATTTTCTTTCGGCTCAATGATTTTTTCAGATAATGGAACATTACCGGTAACAACATAGGGCCCGTCTTTTACTATTTTTATCTTCATCTTCTCATTCATGTTTGCCATTTCCATTCACATCCTTCCAAATCAATTTTGGTTTAGTTTCTGATATAGAGATTACTCATAATAGTACCATATACAATGGTTGATTTTTTCTTTACAGAGGGGTGACGATTGCCGACCCTGTTGTGGTATTCGCAGGTTTGCTTACACAAAAGGTCTTGTACCTGGCACGATGGAAGATAAAGCCGTGCAAGAATAAGCCTCCCACTTTGTGCGAGACACTACTTCTCACAAAAGTCAATTCGACTGAGGCACCGCTAAAGAACCTTTGATGGCAAGTCCCAACATTCAAGCAGCCCACACCAACAGGTTATCAGGTACTACAGTCGGGAATTCAAGAGTGTAGTGAAATTCACCACGCCATTTTGCATCCTCATCAAAAAATGCAAACCAAGGTAAACAATGAAAAAGCGCTCATCCTGTCTTACTTCCAAGCATCATACATGAAAACATCACGGTGGCGCTTAATTCGAAAAATAGACAGACTGCAGAGCATGGTGAAATTATGCCTGCAGGAAGAAGATATGGTTTTCCGTTTTTCTTGACCAGGTAAATAATTAGTGCTATACCTGGGCAATTATTCCTGGGAGATTAAGCACATGAGATTACCGGGAATACATTAATTATTTTGCTATGATTATCAATGCAGTGAATAGAAATTCAATAAACCTCGGCGGATTTGCTCAGGCTATCCCCGCTGCAAGCAGACGGGGCATTATGCCTTCGCAAGAACGCCATCCGCCTCTAAAGGCATCGAAGCACCAGCGCTTATGCGCTGTCCGCAGCATGCTGCGGGGTATTCTGCTACGCTAATAAAACTGTTGTAGCAAGTATAATTCTGCTATTACGCTGTTGTTTTCATAGTGCTCATCACACCTTTATTTTCGACACTGTGGTAGTAAATTTTACCAGCATAAAGTCAGGAACTCACTATGTGGATTTTCTTTGCCTTCGGGTCAGCTTTATTTGCAGGGATCACCGCCATTCTCGCCAAGCGCGGGATCAAGAATACCGATTCCAACCTCGCCACCGCCATCAGGACGGTGGTGATTCTGGTCTTCTCCTGGCTGATGGTCTTCATAGTCGGATCGCAAGATACAATCCCACAAATTAGCGACAGAACCTTGCTGTTCCTGGTATTGTCAGGCCTTGCCACCGGCGCCTCCTGGTTGTTTTACTTCAAAGCCATGCAGCTTGGAGACGTCAACAAGGTCACTCCGATTGACAAATCCAGCACGGTGTTGACCATGATCCTGGCGGTCATTTTCCTGAGCGAGCCGTTTACCCTTCCCAAGGTAGTCGGAGCGGTCGCCATCGGCATCGGCACCTACCTGATGATCGAGAAAAAACAAGTGGAAGGTGAGAAAAAAGGCTATGGTCCCTGGTTCCTTTACGCGGTCCTATCAGCGGTTTTCGCCAGCCTGACTGCCATCCTGGGCAAAATTGGCATAGCCGGTGTGGAGTCGAATCTGGGAACAGCCATCCGTACGGTCGTGGTCTTGATCATGGCCTGGGTGGTGGTGTTCGTCTCCAAAAAACAAGGCGAGATTAAAAATATTGACAAGCAAAGCTGGCTTTTCCTTGTCCTATCCGGTTTTGCCACAGGGGCTTCCTGGCTGTGCTATTACCGGGCTCTGCAGGATGGCCCCGCCAGCGTAGTGGTGCCAATCGATAAACTCAGCATCGTCATAACCATTGCTTTTTCCTATTTCTTCCTGAAGGAAAGCTTAACAAAAAAGGCCCTGGCTGGATTGGTGTTGATCGTTGCGGGAACCCTGGTGCTATTGGTGAAATAGCCTCAATCTCTGCCATTTCTTACTGTACCAGCCCTTTGGCGATCTTCCTTGCAATCTTATTCGCATCTTCAGCGCTGCCAAGAAAATCTGGCAGAGTAAAAAATATCCAGCATTGAACATGCGTCTGAGAAGAAATCTGGGGGGGAATATTCACATTCTCGCGAGCCAGGTGAGAAGATGAAATTGGAAGATATTGTATTGCCTTTTGTCTGAAATACTTAGATATTTGTCGTAAGATTATCAATAGATAAGTGAGATACTAAATGTTAACAGAAAAAAGGAGACATATGAACATAGACCTGCAAGAACGATATAAACTATACATTGGGGGAAAGTGGAGAGATGCTTCAAATGGTGCAACAATCAAGTCCTACAACCCGGCGACCGGCGAGTTGTTGACGGAGATTGCCGATGCTTCCAATCAGGATGTGGATGATGCTGTGAAGGCTGCTCAGGAAGCTTTTAAAACCTGGGGTAAGACAACACCAGTTGAACGTGCAGCCATTTTGAACAAGATTGCCGATGTGATCGATGAAAATGCTGAGTACCTGGCAACCATCGAAAGTATGGATAATGGCAAGCCTATTCGAGAAACAACCGGTGCAGATATTCCTCTCGCGGCTGATCATTTTAGATATTTTGCCGGTGCCATTCGCGCGGAGGAAGGCAGCGCCACTTTTGTCGATGAAAACACCTTGAATATTATCATCAGAGAGCCCATTGGGGTCGTTGGACAGATTGTGCCGTGGAATTTCCCATTCTTAATGGCAGCCTGGAAATTGGCGCCCCTACTCGCAGCTGGTGATGTTTCCGTCTTTAAACCTTCCAGCTATACTTCATTAAGTATGTTGGAGTTTATGAAGTTGATCGAAACCATTGTTCCAAAAGGTGTGATCAACCTGGTCACAGGCAGAGGTTCGAAGAGCGGCGAATATCTACAACATCACAAGGGTTTGAACAAACTGGCATTTACGGGCTCTACCGAAGTGGGTCGGGAGATTGGTCTTTCGGCTGCGCAAAACATTATCCCTGCCACGCTGGAACTGGGCGGAAAATCTGCCAATATCTTTTTCAGCGATGCAGATATGAATATGGCGCTGGAAGGTCTTCAACTGGGAATTTTGTTCAACCAAGGCCAGGTTTGCTCGGCCGGGTCGCGTATCTTCGTCCAGGATGAATTTTATGATGAATTCCTGGCAAAGGCCATTGCAGCTTTTGAAAAGGTCAAAGTGGGTAATCCATTAGATCGGAACACTCAAATGGGTGCCCAGGTCAGTGAAGAGCAACTGAAAAAGATCCTTGGCTATATTGAAATTGGCAAAAAGGAAGGTGCCAAAGTTGCCACAGGTGGAGAAAGATACACCGAAGGTGAGGCTGCCAAGGGTTACTTCATGAAACCAACCTTGCTTGTCAATGTCACCAATGGTATGAGAGTTGCCAGGGAAGAAATATTTGGACCTGTCGGAGTTGTCATACCATTCAAAACCGAAGAGGAAGTTATAGCCATGGCTAATGATAGTTCCTACGGTCTGGCTGGCGCAGTATTTACCCGGGACTTGAATAGAGCCATCCGGGTTGCCAAAGGCATCCAAACTGGTCGCATGTGGGTCAATACTTACAATAGTTTTCCGGCTGGGGCGCCCTTTGGCGGATACAAAGAATCCGGTATTGGTAGAGAGACACATAAAGTGATATTGGAGCATTACACCCAGATGAAAAACATCATCATCAATTTGGCAGAGAAGCCGGGCGGAATGTACGTAAAGTAACAGGCATCAGAATCACTTATCTGCTGTAAATCAAGGTCATCAGCCGAAGAGGTTGATGACCTTGATCGTTAATTTTGAAAATGTAGCAATAGTAATTGCAGGATTTGATTCCACAAGAAGGCTTAACAAACTCTAGTTCGCACCGTATCCTCAGTGCGCAGCCTCCTCCCCGAAAAGGCCCTGGCACGAACATAGAGCGGAGAGATAGGAATGGGACAAATTGGGGCATGGAATTAACCATGCCCCAATTTATTTTGACAATACTACACGGTAGCCTTTTGAAACTGAGAGTTGTAAAGGTTCGTATAGAATCCGTTCGCGGCGATCAATTCTTCGTGATTACCCTGCTCGACAATATCGCCGTCATTCATGACTAAAATCAAATCAGCATCCCTAATGGTGGACAACCGGTGTGCAATAATAAAACTTGTTCTTCCTTCCATCAGGTGATCCATGGCTTTTTGGATGCGGATTTCCGTAAGCGTATCAACCGAACTGGTCGCCTCATCGAGGATAAGAATTTTGGGGTCTGCCAGAATGGCACGGGCAATCGTTAAGAGCTGTTTTTGTCCCTCTGAAACATTGCTTGCTTCTTCATTGAGCACCATGTTATACCCTTCAGGCAAGGTTTGAATGAAGTGATGAACATGAGCTGTTTTTGCGGCTTCAATTACCTCCTCATCAGTAGCATCAAGCCTGCCATACCGGATGTTTTCCATGATAGTGCCGTTGAATAGCCATGTGTCTTGTAACACCATACCAAACATCTTACGAAGTTCACCTCTATTGAAATTCCTGATGTCATGCCCATCAATCTTAATGGCACCTTCATCCACATCATAGAACCGCATGAGCAACTTGACCATCGTTGTTTTTCCAGCGCCGGTTGGTCCAACAATGGCTGTCTTTTGTCCGTCTTTAATATTGACGTTAAAATCATTGATGACAATCTTGTCAGGACTATAGCCAAAACGAACGTCCTCAAATGAGACGTTACCATATAAGTTCTGGGCGGAAACGGGATTTTGAACGGTTTGTTCCTCTTCAGGTTCTGCCAAAAATTCAAATACTCTCTCAGCAGCAGCAACGGTTGATTGCAACATACTGGAAATCTGGGCAACCTGTGTGATCGGCTGCGTAAAATTCTTGGTATATTGAATAAAAGATTGAATATTACCAACAGTAATGGTGCCTTTTATCGCGAGATACCCTCCTAAGATGGATACTGCCACATATCCGAGATTGGATACGAAAGTCATAACCGGCATCATCAACCCGGATAAGAATTGTGACTTCCACCCCGATTGATAGAGTTGCATGTTTTCCTTGGCGAATTCCTCATTGACATTATCTTCCTGGTTAAACACCTTGACAATATTGTGGCCGCCATACACTTCTTCAACCTGCCCATTTACGTGCCCCAAATGTTCCTGCTGCTGCTTGAAATATTTTTGAGATTTTTTAACGACCGGTAGAATAACCCCAAGCGACAAAGGCAGCATCAGAACGGCAACGATGGTCATCTGCCAACTGATCGTCAGCATCATAACCAGGATGCCGATGAGGGTGCAGACTGAGGTAATGATCTGAGTGATGCTCTGATTTAAGCCCTGGCTTAACGTATCGATATCATTGGTAATTCTGGAAAGTACCTCACCATGCGTCAGGGTATCAAAGGATTTCATTGGCATTCTGTCAATTTTTTCAACAAGCGCTTTTCTCAAGTTATAGGTGACCTTTTGCGAGACCCCAGCCATTACATATCCCTGAATGTACGAGAATAGAGCGCTTATGGCGTATAATCCGACGAGCAAGAGCAAAATTCGCCCGACTGCGTCAAAGTCGATACCCGCTCCTCCGGAAAGCTTACGCACAACCCCTTCAAATATTTCCTGGGTGGCATTCCCCAAAATCTTGGGACCGACAATTGAAAACACTGTGCTTCCAACTGAGAATATCACCACAATGATGATGCTCACTTTGTAATCCGTTAAATACGAGATGAGGGTTTTAAGTGTGCCCTTAAAGTCTTTGGCTTTGGCTCCGCCACCCATTCCCATTGGACCACCCGGACGCATAGGTCCGTTATCTCTTGATGGGCGTTTTTCTTGATTACTCATTGGCTAATTCCTCCTTTGAGAGTTGAGCTGATGCAATCTGGGAATAAACATCACAGTTCTCCATGAGTTCCTTGTGAGTGCCAATGCCGGCAATCTTGCCCTCATCGAGCACTATGATTTGGTCTGCATGCAATATTGTGCTTACTCTCTGTGTGATAATGATTACCGTGCTGTCTTTTGTCTCTTCTTTAAGTGCCCTGCGAAGCGTCACGTCGGTTTTATAGTCGAGTGCTGAAAAGCTGTCATCAAATATATAGATTTCTGGATTTTTGGCTATCGCTCGGGCTATGGACAATCTTTGACGCTGACCGCCGGATACATTTGTGCCGCCCTGGGATATTGGATCTGCATACTTTTCAGTTTTTTCTTCGATGAAATCTGTTGCTTGCGCGATCCGAGCCGCACGCTGCACTTCCTGTTCGGTCGCCGACGTGTTGCCAAATTTGATGTTCGACTCAATTGTCCCTGAGAATAGAATTCCTTTTTGGGGAACAAAGCCCAGTTTATCCCGTAAGTCGTGTTGGGTGACGTCCTTAATATTGCTGCCGTCAATGAGAATCTCACCGCTGGTAACATCATAAAATCGCGGGATCAGATTGACTACCGTGGATTTGCCACTGCCGGTGCTGCCAATCAGAGCCGTCGTCTCTCCTGGCTTTGCGGTAAAGCTAATATGGCTTAGAACATCTTCCTCGGCATCGGGATATCTGAAGGAAACGTCTTTGAATTCAAGCTGACCCTTTTTAGAGGTATCAAAGCTTTTTGGGTTCTTCGGATCCTCAATGAGAACATCAGAGTCTAAAACCTCTACGATTCGATTAGCTGAAACAGAAGCCCGGGGCAAGATGATGGAAACCATTGAAAGCATCAAGAAAGCCATCACAATTTGCATGGCATATTGCATAAATGCCATCATATCTCCCACTTGCATTGCTCCGGCATCAATATAACCACCACCCACCCAAATGATCAGAAGGGTAATACCATTCATGACCAACATCATGGTTGGCATCATGATTGCCATCAATCTATTCACAAAAAGGTTTGTCTTCGTTAAATCCATGTTGGCGATGTCAAACCGTTTTTCTTCATGTTTTTGGTTGTCAAACGCTCGGATAACAGGCAGGCCGGTTAGAATCTCGCGCGCTATCAAATTGAGTTTGTCCACCAGCTGCTGCAGCTTCTTAAAGCGGGGCATGGCGATAACGAACAACACGATAACCAAAGCGAGAATTGCCAGCAGTCCAACCCCAATGATCCAGCTCATCTGGCTATTGGTGTTTAGAGCCTTGATAACTCCATAGACACCCAAAATTGGCGCATAGATGATCATTCTAAAAATCATGACCATCAGCATTTGAATTTGTTGGATGTCGTTAGTGGTCCTGGTAATGAGCGAGGCGATCCCAAACTTATCAAGCTCATTGTTTGAGAAACTGACTACCTTATCAAACACTTTGCCCCGAAGATTCATGCCAAGTTTCGCGGCAACTTGCGATGATAAAAGGGTGACAAGAATTGCTGCTAAAACACTGATCAGCGTCAGACCAAGCATTTTTAGCCCTGCTGAAACAATGTAGCTCATTTGAATGCCATCTGTATCCAGCCCAATCGCTTGGTATTCAGCCTTGACAAAGGTTACTGCCGCCTGTGATATCTGGCTATCCGATAGAGAAGAAATTTGAGTATTCCCACTCATATCCGAGAGTATTTGAGAACGCTGTTCGTCGGGCATTAGTGAAATCATGTCAAAAATAGTCGCGTCCTCAGGCAGTGTTCCTTCCGGAAATGCAGCTCTTAACTGATCAGTCATGGCAGTTATTTGGTCTGAGCCTTTTTCTATGGCAGATACAATCAGAATTGGCTTGCCCAGAATTTCATCCAATTTACCTGAGGTGTCCGTATCCACCACATTTAATTTATATAATGGTTCATCGGCAAGCAATGGGTACTCGGAACTATATTCATCATAATCAGTAGCGCTCAAGGTATTCTTATCCAACAACGTGTAGTTTCCCAACACGATGTCCTTGTTTGCAGCATCTGTGAACAATAAAATCCTGTCCAGTTCAGATTCCCGGATAATTTCAGGGACTGCATTCTCAATCCCCCCTTGTTGAATACCGACATTAACGATCTTTGCTGTGTAATCAGGCAGGGATAGATCGCACACTGCCTGGACCACTAATAGAATGACAATTATTAAAATCGGAACAACCGATTTTTTAAGATACTTTAATATTTTAAACATTTACGTGTACATCCTCCATAGCTGTTATTGAGCTGCGTTTAATAATTCCATATTTGATGATGTTAATCATATTCAAGAAGCGCTCTCTTGAGGGTGGTGAACCTTTCAAACCCTGAAATGAAGTGCTCTCCGGAATTCGAGGGAATATGTTAGAGGCGGGAGAGAGATTAGGCATATCGAAAAGCGCCTGTGCAATTGAATGTTGTGTAATGGCTAACAGTATCGCGAAAAGGTCTTCCCAATCCTCCATGTTTTTGATATTGAGGTTTTCCACATCCATTGTCTTCACTATTTCTTCCAGCCGCGGTGCTTCTCCCCTGAGCTTGAACAACTCTTGCATGTCTATTTCTTCGCCAGGACGTCCTCCATTGGAGTGCATACTAGCAAATAAATTTGTCATTATTGCCATTTCTTGTTGTCTGGTAGTGCTGTACGAAATAGTGAAATCATAGATATCTATGAACACCGCAAAAATATCTCCCTTTGAATTCTTAAGGGCTTTGTCGGCTTCGTCAATCATTTGTGTAATGTATTCGGATAAGATGTAATAAAGCAAATCCTTCTTGCCTTTGAAATACATATAGAAACTTCCTCTAGAGATATTCGCGTCCCGAATGATCTTGTTGATGGAGACGTCATTGAGAGGGGCACGGGCAAACTCTCTTCTGGCAGCTGATAGAATCATTTCCTTCTTTTCCTGAGGCAAATTATTGAATGTTGTCGTAGGCATCGCAATTCTCCTTTCGTAATAATGTGACAGACTGTCATATGACAATGCGGCAGATTATATGTGACACCCTGTCACATGTCAAGAAATTTTTTAACAAAACCTCGGGGATTATAGTGATTACAGGTCAATATGTGGAGTTAACTGAAAAGTTCTAACGATTCTCTTATAAAACGGTTTGTCGGAAGTGTCCAATAAGGCACCCGACGTTGCCAAGGAAGCCGCGGATATGATCCTAACCGAAGACAGCTTCACCTCAATAGTTGAGGCAATCAAGGAAGGCAGACGGCTTTATGACAGTCCAAATGCGTCAAATACTACCTTGCCTGCAAACTCGGATCGATAACCTCTTTCCTGGTGCCGGTGCTGCTCAACCTGCCCATGCCTTCCTCCCCTATTCAGATCATTATCCTGGAACTGTTCGTGGATCTGGCAGCCTCCACTTCATTTGTGGCGGAGCCGGCGGAAAAGGACCTGCTGAAGCTCAAACCGCGGGATCCCCAGGAAAGCTTCATGAATAAGCCCATGCCGAGCGGAATTTTCAGCGGCGGAATCACCCTGGCTGCCACCGTCCTGCTGGCGCATCTTTTCACCTGGCACACCACCAAAGACCTTGGAGCCGCCCAAACTTATGCTTTTGTGACCTGGCTGCTCTGCCATGTCTGCCTGGCTTTCAATATGCGCACCAACCGGGTGCCTTTGAGCAAGGTGGGGATTTTCTCGAGCAAAGCCTTCAACTTCTGGATGGTCGGCGTGGCGGCATTCTTGTTGTTGGTATTGAACCTGCCAGTCTTGAACCATTACTTGAAACTCTCACCGGTTGATTTTTTACCCGTGCTGATTCTGGCTGGTTTGTCCATCCTGACCATGTCCTGGATGGAAATTCGCAAACATATCATGTAGTAGATACTAGACCGTGGAAAATTACCGTCGCTTCAGTGGTCTTCAAAAAAACCGCCTGTGCCTGGAAATTTGCCAGGTACAGGCGGTTCACCTTGAATAGGTCAATCAGTCCAGAGGAGCTCAGCTTTCAAACTGACCTCCTGCCAGGCAGACCAGCCACGGTTGGTGGATTACAGTTTAATCGCTAATTCATATGCCTCGTGAATCGCATCAATCGCCCGGCGGGCGTTAACGGCATCACCCACGGTGTAGCTGGGGACACCATTGAGAGCCGCCCATTCATCAATCCATTGGTGGGATACCGGCTTGCTACCAACTGCCACAACCACAACGTCAGCGGGAATGCGTTTCTTTTCACCGCCAATTTCAACCACCACATCATTTTTGGTAATCTCAACACACTTGGCATTGACAAGCGGCTTGATACCACTGCCATAAACATTTTCGAGGATGGAAATTTTTCGACCAGCACCAATATCCTTCCCGATTTCGTCCAACATCTCAACTACTGTGACATCATATTTTCTTGCGGCTAATGCTTCTGCGACTTCCAATCCAACCAGTCCACCGCCAATAACTACAGCCTTGCCCTCGGGCAGTGGCACGCAGGTGAGTGCATCGACAGTATTGTAGACATGAGGGAGATCGACACCGGGAACGTTCAAGGTAATCGGTACGGCACCAGTAGCTGCAATCACCACGTCGGGCTTGAGTTCATCCAACAATTTCGCATCGGCTTTTGTTTTCAAACGGACGTCAACACCCGCTTTGATCGCCTGTTGACCACGGGAAACCGCTGCTTCAGCCATTTCGCTTTTGCGTGGTGCGGCACCTGCCAGCAGGAATTGCCCGCCCAGCTTATCTGAAGCCTCGAACAATACCGGCTTGTGACCACGGGCTTGCAGGCAAATAGCAGCTTCCAGGCCTGCCAATCCACCGCCGATCACTGCCACCTTCTTCGCGGTATCTGTTTCCTTCAACAGACCTTCGCCTTCATGACCAACCTCCGGGTTGCGCATGCAGGAGATAAACGGATAGACCGTGGACATATAGCGCTCATAGCAGCCCTGATTACAGCCGATACAGCGGATGATGTCCTCCACGCGCCCTGCCTGGGCTTTATTACAGAATTCTGGATCTGCTATTTGGGCACGACCCATCGCCACCATGTCCGTTTTGCCTTCGGCGATGATGGCTTCTGCCTGGTCGGGATCATTAATGCGTCCGACACCGATGGTGATCAAACCGGTCTCCCTGCGAATCTGGGCAGCATTGTCAACATTAAATCCGCGCGGTAAGTCAATGGGCGGAACTTCATACTTCGCAGCGGCGGAGACGATGTTTCCCCGGGAAACATCCACAACATCCACGCCAGCTTCCTTGGCCAGTTTGCAGAAGGCAATGACATCTTCAATTGTGAGACCATCCACCAAATCGTCATCCTGTGCGTCGATGCGCATGAACAGGGGCATATCAGCGGGGAGATTGGCTCGAATGGCACGGATACATTCCAGGGGATAACGGGCACGTTTTTCGAAACTGCCGCCATATTCATCCGTGCGTTTGTTGAAAGCTGCGCTAAGGAACATGTGGGGTGAATAATTGTGGGCACCGTGAAATTCCACGCAGTCGAAACCCGCCTCCACAGCCCGCCGGGCTGCTTCACCAAACGCCACGACGCATTCTTCAATCTTTTCCACACTGGCCGCTTTTAATGAAAGCCCTCCGAACTCAATATCACTGGGGACGACTCCTTCGGCATTTGGATCCATCCAAGCCGCAGCAAGACCACCCTGCCAGAGTTGTACACAAGCTTTGCCTCCCGCTTCATGAATCGCCTCGGTCAACTGTTTGAGACCAGGGATATATTCATCCTCGCAAATGCGAACAAAAGTCGCAGTTGCTGAGGGGGTATGAACACTGGTAGCTTCCAGGATGTTTAAACCATTGCCGCCTTTGGCTCTGGCCGCATGGTAATTGATGAGACGCCCAGTAACCTTGCCGTCCAGTGTGGCAAAATGCGTAGCCATTGCCGGGAGGACAACGCGGTTCTTAAGTTCCAGACCTCTGATTTTGATCGGTTGGAATAGATGTGGATATTGCATAAATAACTCTCCTTAAGTGTTTTTCAATTGTGAAATCCTTGAGATTATATCAAAATCCGACTTAAAATGATGTTTAATTGCCCAATCGCCAGCAATTCTCAATATGGAAAAGCTTTTTGGGAATTCTGGTAAGCATTGCCCCAATATGCCTTTCCGGTGTGCACTGGTTTTGTGCACACCCAATGAGAATCAAAATATACAGGGTGTGCTCACTTCCCCCCCTGTCCCGTAGTTCCCCGATCTGGGGAAGGCTGCCTTCTTTGTTCATCCCTCAAGCTGCTCAATCTACTCGCCCTTTCTCAATGTTCGGACCTTCCCTTCGCGACGGCTCCAGTACTATGGCCTCGGCTGACGCCTGCTAACTCAATCTGATTTTCCAACCAGGGTTACCGTTTCCGGCTTGTTATCAGGTCTCCCCAGGTAAGTGCGTTGGCTTTCCCTGCACACTTGTCCGATTTACTGCTTTGGCCTTTGGTTGTTTTGGGCTTTGTTGTTTCTTGCCAACTCACCCTGCCTCACAGCCTCTTATTGGCTTCATATCCTTCAAGTCGCAGATTTGTCTCCGGCTTCCTCCAGACCCTCGCAGTGACGCCCTTGCCTTTGACTAACAGTTGGCACAACCTGCCTCTGTAAGGGTCTTTCACCCTCTAGCCAACGCCCTTGCTGGGCGCACAAAAAAGCTGCCCTTGGTTGGGCAGCTTTTCAGAGCGATTCAAACTATTCTAGTAGTCCATTCCGCCCTGCGGCATGGGAGCGGTAGGATGTTCTTCAGGAATGTCGGTGATCAAAGCTTCGGTAGTCAGGATCATCGCTGCGATGGAAGCTGCATTTTCCAGCGCGCCGCGGGTCACTTTGGCAGGGTCAATCACGCCGCTGGCAACCATGTCCACGTATTCTTCGGTCAGAACATTATAACCAAAATGTTTGTTACCGGTGCTGGCTTGCTTCTGGCGGACGGTTTCAACAACCACAGAACCATCTTTGCCGGCGTTTTCAGCGATGCGGCGCATCGGGATCTCGAGGGCGTGGCGCACGATATTGACACCAATTTGGGCGTCAGTGCTGTCCATCTTTACTTCTGCCAGGGCAGGTACAGCGTTCACCAGGGCGACACCGCCACCTGCAACGATACCTTCTTCCACTGCGGCACGGGTCGCGGAGAGGGCGTCTTCCACACGATGCTTCTTTTCTTTCAGCTCGGTTTCGGTTGCGGCACCCACACGAATGATGGCAACGCCGCCGGAGAGTTTCGCCAGGCGTTCCTGCAGTTTTTCACTATCATAATCGCTGGTGGTATTGTCAATTTCCACACGGATTTGTTCGATACGACCCTTGATTGCCAGGCTGTCACCACGACCACCCACGATGGTGGTATTGTCTTTGTCGGTTGAAACCTTTTCGGCATGACCGAGATCTTCAATGGTGGCGGTATCGAGTTTGCGGCCGGTCTCTTCAGAGATGACCGTTGCGCCAGTGAGAATGGCAATATCCTGCAGCATAGCCTTGCGGCGATCACCAAAGCCGGGGGCTTTGACAGCGATCACGTTCAGCATGCCGCGAATTTTGTTCAGCACCAGGGTCGCCAGCGCTTCACCATCAATATCTTCAGCAATGATCAGGATTTCGCGCTTACCAACCTGAACCATTTTCTCAAGCAGGGGCACGATATCCGTGGCAGCTGAAATCTTCTTGTCATAGACCAGGATATAGGGATCATCAATATTGGCTTCCATGTGCTCGCTATCGGTCACGAAGTAGGGGGAGATGTAACCGCGGTCGAATTGCATACCTTCGACATACTCGGTTTCAAATTCAAGACCCTTGGATTCTTCCACGGTGATGACGCCGTCTTTGCCGACTTTGTCCATCACGTCAGCAATCAACTTGCCGATCTCAGGATCTTGCGCGGAAATGGTTGCCACGGAGGCAATTTCTTCCTTGGTGGTGATGTCGATCGCCTGAGCGTGAATAGCTTCTGCAACAGCCTTGGAGGCAGTTTCAATACCACGCTTGAGCAGCATCGGGTTGGCGCCGGCAGCCAGGTTCTTCAAGCCTTCGCTGACCATGGCATGCGCCAGAACAGTCGAAGTGGTGGTGCCGTCACCGGCAATATCATTGGTCTTGGTGGCTGCTTCTTTGAGCAGTTGGGCGCCCATATTCTCAAACGGATCTTTTAATTCAATTTCCTTGGCAACGGTAACACCATCATGAGTGATGGTAGGGGAACCGTATTTGCGGTCCAAAGCCACATTGCGCCCCTTGGGGCCGAGGGTGGTGGCTACCGCGTTGGCAACTGCATCCACGCCATTCTTTAAGTAACGGCGTGCTTCATCCGAAAAAACTAATTGTTTAGCCATATAAACTACTCCTTGGATTTTCTGAAAACTAACCGAGAATAGCGAGGATGTCGCTTTCCCGCAAAATCAACAACTTCTTACCTTCGTACTTGATCTCTGTGCCGGAATACTTGGCAAACAAAACCACGTTGCCAACCTTCACGTCCATTTCAATCCGATCACCGTCTTCGTCGCGATCACCAGGACCAACAGCGATTACAGTACCCTTCTGGGGTTTTTCTTTTGCGGTTTCGGGCAGTACGATCCCACCAGCTGTGACCTCTTCTTGCTCGATCGGCTCAATCACAAGGCGACTTCCTAAAGGTCTCATAGAAATTGTCATACATTCCTCCAAATCATTTGTTTTTAATCTTGGTGTTTATTTTAGCACTCTTACGTATTGAGTGCTAACATATGCAATAATACAACCCCTGAAAATATAAGTCAAGGGTTTAAGGGGAGTTCTTATACTCTTTTTACAAAAGAATCATTCCGCGTCACTGCAGATTGCTTCGCTGGCTTCCACAATACCCATGATGGTCGTGTTATTCGCGTACAGCGCCCGGATATCGGTGAAAACCTCAGCTGCCAGGGTACACTTGTCATCCCCCGGTCGGTGTAGACCAGCCAATACAGAACCGTAAGTATAGTAATACCCAACAGTCGTATCAGAAAGCGGCAGCCCCGCGAGTACAATCGGTTCAGCCACCTCAGAATCACAGTCCTCCCGCACCTCACAACTGATCTCAGCAGCACAACCCCGCACCGCGCACTGGAGTGCCGGGATGGAACCTTCGTAGTTGCGTGCCTGATAGTAGATGAGGCCCACCTTTCCGTAGGTGTCCGCGTTGTAAGGATTTAGTTCCAGCGCCTTAAAGGCATTCCTTGAGGCTGCCATAGCTTCACCCATGCGGACATATGTATTGGCAATCGCCATATAGGGGATGGGGTCTTTAATCCCGAGCTGCTCATTTAGGCTGGCGGCTTTATCAAAATATTCCAGCGCCAGGTTGTAATATTCATCTGCTCCGGATTTACCTTCCGCATCCAATGTTGTTGCCAGGTGGCGGTACAGCGTGCCCACCGAGTTATACAGGAAGGTCAGATTGGGAGTAATTTCGATGGCTTTTTTATACTCATCAATCGCCAGGTTGTACTCACCCAGGACTTCGTAAAGGTAAGCCTGGATGCGGTGCACATCCATCAGGTCCTTGCCCTTATCCAACGCCTGTGCCATGTATTCCCGTGCCTGCGTCCACTTGTATTGATCTGTCAAAATCTCCGCATAGTATGCCATCGCGAGGGTATTGGTATTATCCATTTGCAGAGCCATCAGCGCTTCAGATTCGGCTTCATTGCGGATTTCCTCTGATTGATCACCTGCCAGGGTGGGGTTAGCGTTCCAATCCAACACAAACGCCCGCACCGCCAGCACCGTGGAGTCGGTGGGTGCCAGCGTTTTGGCTAGATCAATCACAGCAAGTGCTTCTGCCAGCCTGATGCGGCGCTCAGCGTCGGTGGTTAGCGTATTGGAGGAATACACCTGGATTTTTGCCAGCTCCACGAACAACATTGGGTCTTTGGGGTCCAACTCCACAGCTTTTTTATAGGCTTCAATCGCTTTTTCAAGGTTGCCTGCCTGGAAGTGGGTGCTGCCCTCGACGACGAAAGAGTTGACCGTCCGGGTGGGAGTTGGGGTCGGAATAAAGGGCGGCCATATGGAACCCTGGGCATAACCGCGCAGAATTACGATCAAGACCACAATCACCAGTAAGAGGAGCATAACCCGGTAAGGATTGGACTGATTCCTCGGATTATGAAAAAGGTTTTTTCTTTCCTTAATGTACATAGCTAAGGTGTTGGTGTAGTTTTGGCGGCCGGAGTGCCTTGTGGGGTTGGGGATGGACCGGTAACCGGGGTTGCCGTCGGGGCAGGCGTGGCTGTCGGGGGATTAGTCAGGTTCTCCTGGCAGATCCGGATGATTTCTTCAGCATTAAACACCCCATCCGGATTATCAGCGATGGTCTGCAGCATCCCGTTGGCAACCTGGACGGCTTCATTGCAGCGGTTCACCCGAGCAAGTGAAAGACCATAACGGCTGTAGATTTCAATGACACCTGTCGTATAAGCCAACGGGATCCCTTGAACCACTACGCCCTCTTCTGTTGTTCCCCCTTTGACGGCTTTCTCAAGATAAGGAATGGCTTGATTATATTGCCCACTGCGGTAGTGCATGGTGCCAACATTGGCATACAGGAAAGGATCAGATGGGTCATCCTTGAGGGCTTGCTCTCCATATTGGATGCCCTTAGCCCATTCGCCCAGGTTTCCATACACTCGGGAGATTAAGTAGTTCGGTTCAGGATCGGTCGGGTTTAATGAATACGCTTTGGTAAATTCAAAAACAGCCTCGTCGAACTGGCTGAGCGTCATGTAATTGCGTCCCAAAGCAATGTGCAGTTCAGAGATATTCGGGTTGATCTGGATGGCAATCTCATACTGCTCAGCGGCATCGGCATAATTGCTGGTGATCTCGAGCACATAGCCCCGCGCCCAGCGCGATTCAAGCAGGTTGGAGTCAAGCGCCAGTGCCGTACGCGATTCTTCGATTGCCATATCCATGGTGGTCAGTTCTTCCAAATCGGCTTCCAGGCGCAGCGCCAGCAGGAAAGCGTAAACGGCATGACCCATGGCATTGTTTGGATCAATCTCGATGGCTTTCTTGGCATCCAGCTCACCTTCCAAATACAATTCCTGGAAGCCTTTCGCCCAACCTAGGAGGGCATAGGCGTTTGAATTCTGTTTGTTGAGCAGGATGGCATTCTCAGCGTTGACCTTGGCCTGTTCAAACTGGCCCGCGTAAATTTGCAGGCGGGCAATTTTGAGGTAATTATCCACGTTTTGTGGGTTGGAGTTGATGGCTGCCTGGTAGGTGTCAATCGCGGAAACAAATTTGCCTTCAGAAGCCAGAGCGTCAGCTTCAATCTCAAAGGAAAGCGGGTCCCTGGTATCCGTCGGGGTCGGCACAAAAGGCGGATTGACATCCGGCACCACAAACACATTGACGTAGATCAAAAGACCAATGGCTACCACCAAGAAAAAAACTAGCCCAGGGTTGCCACGCCGACGTTTTTTCTTCAGGGAAAGACTGCTACCTTTAAGATACATAATTTGATAATATCATCTTTATTTAATGTGAGTCAAGCCGCGAATTGTAAATGCACATAGGGTGTGCACCGTTTTTTGTGCACAGGTAATTTTCTGTTATGAGTAATTTTCCTTGTGCAAATCCCCGCAAAAAGATAAAATTATCTTATGCGCTTCGATATCTTTAGCCTGTTCCCGGAGGTCTTCCAGCCCTACCTCGATATCAGCATCCTTAAACGCGCCATCCAAACCAACCTAATCGAAGTGAACACCTTCAACATTCGCAATTGGGCAACTGACCGCCATCATACCACCGACGACACCCCTTATGGCGGTGGCGGAGGCATGATCATGAAACCTGAACCGCTCTTCGCCGCGGTGGAATCCATCGAGGGGGCGCCTCCAACCTGCCCGGTCATCCTGCTCTGCCCGCAGGGTCAGCCTTTTACCCAACCACTCGCTTTTGAACTGGCCAAATATGACCACATCGCCCTGATCTGTGGGCGCTATGAAAGCTTTGACGAACGCATCCGCGAACACCTTGCCACGCATGTCCTTTCCATCGGCGATTACGTTCTGACCGGCGGGGAGTTGCCCGCCCTGATCGTGCTGGACGCCATCGCGCGTCTCAAACCGGGTGTGTTGGGCGATGATGAAGCCACCAGCGATGACTCGTTTTCCAACGGTCTGCTTGAGTACCCCCAATACACCCGGCCGCCCGAATTCAGAGGTTGGACCGTGCCGGATGTGCTCCAGCAGGGCAACCATGCTGAACAGGCCCGCTGGCGGCGCGAGCAATCCCTCATCCGCACCCTGCTTTGGCGCCCGGACCTCCTGCGCAAGGCTGACTTGAGCGAGAAGGATCGTGCCTTCCTGGAACAGTACATCAGCAACAAAGTCCAGAACGATCTGGATTGAATTTACAACTTCACACAAAGAAATGGAGCCGATATGCAAAAATTGAATTATGGCAAGACCTTTTTGTTGGGATTTGGTTTTTTTGGCGTAATGGTCATATGGGCAATCTATAATGCCTTTGTGCCAATTTTCCTGGCAGACAAGTTTAACTTCAGCCCGGCCACCATAGGCTTTTTTTTGACCCTGGATAACATTGCCGCGTTGTTTATTCAACCAGCTGTCGGCTCCTGGTCTGACCGTCTGCGGACACCCATCGGAAGGCGCCTGCCCTTCATCCTGATCGGCGCTCCCATTGCGGCGGTGGCATTTGGACTGATGCCCCTGGCC
>JBAQMM010000250.1:0-3252 GCA_049302815.1 Anaerolineaceae bacterium
ATCCTGAGATGTAATAACTGATACTTTTTTTCTCAGAAGCTCCTGACGCACCGATAGCGCTTTCAGCAAGATATACATATTTACTCCTATCTGAAATGAATATATCATAGCAGACTTTACTGCAAAAAGCTCTTGTTGTAAAAGAGAGCAGCTTTGGATGGTTTTTGACAAATTCATATTGAGAAGTTGCTGCTTGTCATCTCAAGTAAATTAAAGTATATTTAAAATATTAGTAAGTAGCTAATTTCAATTTTTCTTAAAATTATTCCATTTCTTCTATCCTAAAGGGGAGCTTTGTGAGCAGTTTCAACAAACAAGAAAAGGCTAGTAAATTCAAACGTTCTGATGGTTCCTTTTTTTTGCAGGATCGTTTGTCAAATAAAGATATCCCAAAACGATTACTTGACATAGTTGCTTCAGTGCTCGGTTTGCTTTTGCTGTTACCTATATTTGGTTTGATCGCAATTGCCATCAAACGCGATTCACCAGGCCCGGTTTTTTACCGGGGTCTTCGCATGGGACGAAATAAACAGCCATTTAATATGCTCAAATTCCGTACCATGTATGAAACTTCAGAAAGCTATAATGGTACCCCCGTTACACCGGAGGGAGACCCGCGTGTTACACCCTCAGGCAAATGGTTGCGTGCTACCAAGCTGAATGAGTTACCACAACTCTGGAATATTCTTAAGGGAGAAATGAGCCTGGTGGGACCCCGCCCTGAAAATGTGCAAATTGCCGAAGGCTGGCCCGAGAAAGTACAGCAAGAGATCCTATCAGTTCGCCCTGGCATCACCAGCCCAGCGTCCGTTGCATACCGCAATGAAGAACAATTGCTAAAAGGATCTAGCTTCATGGATGACTATCTCAAGCAAATCCTGCCAGATAAATTACGGCTTGATCAATTGTACGTGCAGAACAGATCGTTCTTGTCTGATCTGGATGTGATTTTCATTACACTTCTCGTACTTCTGCCGAATCTGCGCAAACAACAAATCAACGAAAGATGGCTATACAGCGGACCTATTTATCTATTTTATAATCGGGTTTTCGGCTGGTTTCTAGTTGATGTACTCGTTACGTTCTTCACTGTCGGTTTGTCAGGTATTGTCTGGCGGATCAGCACAGTCATTAATCTTGGTGCTCCCACTTTCATGCTGATGGCGCTGGTTATTGCCGTCCTCCTCAGCATAATCAATACAGCGCTTGGTTTGCACCGTATCAGTTGGAGTCATGCCAGCCTGACTTATGTCATCGATATCGGCTTTTCGGTTGGACTTACCATGCTGATATTTTGGATTGTCACGCGAGTATGGTTCACCGAACCTTGGATCCCATTCAGTTTGATCTGGTTGATCGGTGTGATGACTTTCATTGGGCTGGTGGTAGTACGTTATCGGGAGAGGTTGTTAACCGGTATCTCACACAGGTGGCTGCTCATGCGAGGCGGTAAAGCGTCCTTCGCTGAACGGATTCTGGTTGTGGGAGCCGGTGAATTGGGTGAATTGACAATCTGGCTGCTACAACGTAGTGCATTTTCAAATCTTTTCGGCGTGGTTGGGGTGGTGGACGACGATGCTCGCAAGCAAGACCTGAACATTCGAGGGCTAAAAGTTCTTGGTACAACTCAGAATATCCCGGAAATTGTGGAAAAATACAAGATCGGGATAATCATTTATGCCATAGCCAATATTAAACCGACTGAAAATGAAAAGATTCTTCAGGCCTGTCGTTCAACTTCAGCGAGAACCATCATCATCCCCGATTTGGTGAAAGTGCTGGAAAACTCCTTTACCAAAATGGAAGTGCAGGAATAATTATGACGCAAAATTGGCAAGGCATTCCCGTTTTGGTAACAGGTAGTGGGGGTTTTATCGGCAACAAGCTGGTTGAAACGCTCGTAGAAAAGGGCGCACGGGTACGTGCTTTTGTGCGTTATACCTCGCGAGCTGATACGGGCTTAATGAAGTTACTTCCAGCACAGATCACAGAAAATGTAGAAATCATCTCAGGTGACCTGCGGGACGCGGATGCGATCGAACAGGCTGCGAGTGGAGCTGAACTGATCTTTCATCTCGGTGCGCTGATTTCGATACCGTATTCTTATATTCATCCGGCAGAGGTCGTGGAAACCAATATTATTGGGACACTTAACGTTCTGCAGGCTTGCCGTAAATTTGGTTGCCGGTTAATCCACACATCCACCAGCGAAGTCTATGGCACTGCCCTGTACGTCCCGATTGACGAAGCGCATCCCCTCCAGGGGCAATCGCCCTATTCTGCCAGCAAGATTGGGGCAGATAAACTGGTGGAGAGCTTCTACCGGTCTTACGATGTATCAGCAGTGACGGTGAGACCCTTCAATACTTACGGTCCTGGTCAGTCAGCACGGGCTGTGATCCCTACAATCATTACACAGGCTCTGACACAAGACGTGATCCTCCTGGGTAACCTGGAGGCAAAACGCGACTTTACCTACCTCGATGATACTGTGGATGGGTTTATTAAGGCGGCGGAAGCTGAAAGCGTGGCAGGGGAAACCTTCAACCTAGGATCAGGGGCTGAGACTGATATCGGAGAGCTGACCAAGTCGATCATTGAGCTGATTGGTCGACCTGTCAGCATTGAGATAGATTCGAATCGGCTCAGACCGGAAAAATCCGAGGTGATGCGTCTGCTCTCAGATAACCGCAAAGCGAGAAGTTTATTGGGTTGGAGCCCGAAAGTTGAGACAAGGACTGGATTACAAAAGACGATCACGTGGATAAGAGAACATCTTGACCTCTACAGAATTGGTAAATATGAGAGGTGAAAAGCTGATAGCTCATAGCTAATGGCTCATAGCTAATAGCTAATGGCTCATAGGGAAAGAAAATGAATAAGGATGATTAAGGATGAAGGAAGGTCAGCTTACAAGGATTTACTGGTGTGGCAGAAAAGCATGGAATATGCTAATCAAGTGATTGAATTAATTGATCAACTGGAAACACCGCGTAAACATTATCGTTTATTTGAGCAACTTGAAGCATCAGTAACATCTGTCCCAATGAATATTGCAGAAGGGAAGGGCAGAGAATCCAAAAAGGAATTCATGCACTTTCTTTATATTGCCAGAGGATCTTTATTCGAAGTGTTGACATTACTTGAAATCTTTCAGATGCGTGGTTGGTTGAGTAATACGCAATTCGATGCTTTTGAAACCAATTCTAATGAAATTGCAAAGATGCTTAATGGACTTATTAAATCAATAGC
>JBAQMM010000251.1:0-2898 GCA_049302815.1 Anaerolineaceae bacterium
CCGCTTTGGATACCTGGCAAAAAATCCTGCTGCTCCTGGGGGTCTGGCTCTGGCTGACCCCGTCAGGCTTTTTTGGCAAACTAAAGGCGATCGGTTACTCAGTCTGCCACCAGATTCCCGGGCGGTCGTTCCATCTGCACAATCACTCATTTCCTCTGTGCGCGCGCTGTACCGGCATGTATCTTGGGGCACTGCTTGCCCTCGGTTTTCAGTTCTTGCAGGGACGTAAGGGTAAATTCCCTCCGATCGGCACGTTTCTCCTGCTTGCGGTCTTGTTCCTGGGCTTTGCCCTGGACGGGATCAATTCATTTCTGCATCTGCTGCCTGGGCAAACCGGGTGGTATGAACCTCAAAACTGGTTGCGCCTTGTGACTGGCATGGGCGCCGGCTTGTGCATCGGTGCCGTGCTCGCGCCGATTTTTAACCAGACCGTCTGGGCGGACTGGCAGGATCATTCCGCTTTGGATACCTGGCAAAAAATCCTGCTGCTCCTGGGGGTGGCAGGCTTGGTGGTGCTGGGCATACTGGGAGGTTTTGCCTGGATCCGCTACCCCGCCGCTATTCTCAGCGGTCTGGGCGTGCTGATCGTGTTGAGTCTGGTCTATACCATCCTGGCAGTGCTGATCCTGAAGCGCAGCAATCTGTATCGCCACGAGCGCGAGTTGCTCCTGCCGGGTTTGATGGGGCTTTTCATGGCATTACTGCAGATCGCAGGCATTGACCTGATCCGTTACTTCCTGACTGGTGCCTGGAGTGCCATAAACCTGAGATAATCTACTGTTCCCCATGAAAGGTTTGTTATAATTAACAGGAATTATTCAATTTATTATTAATATGAAGAAGGAAAAGTAATGGGAGAAGTTGTTAGTGGTATTTTAGGGGCATTTGGTCTTTCGGCATCCGCCGGATTGAATGCTTATATTCCTCTGTTGGTGGTCTCTTTGATGGCTAAGTTTACAAACTTGATCCATCTCTCAGAGCCGTGGGACGCCCTGACCAGCTGGTGGACCATTGGGGTATTGGCGGCTTTATGCCTGGTGGAATTTGTTGCTGATAAGATTCCGGCGGTGGATCATGTAAATGACGCCATCCAAACGTTTGTCCGGCCGACAGCAGGCGCGATTGTATTTGCTGCCAGTGCAGGATCACTGACAGAAGTCCATCCGGTGCTCTCGCTGATCTGCGGTCTGCTTGTGGCAGGTACGGTTCATACGGTCAAATCCGCGGCGGTGCGTCCCCTAGTCACCGCTTCAACCGCCGGAGTTGGCGACCCGGTAGCCAGTTTTCTGGAGGACGTCGTCGCCACCCTGATATCCGTGCTCTCCGTGGTTTTACCAGCCCTAATGTTAATTGTCCTGATCCTGATCGTCTGGTGGGTTACATCCTGGATCAAACGGCGTAAGAAAGCCCGTGCCGCGTTATAATACAAACATAATGAAGTGAAAGGAATTTCTATGACAACAAATTCAGAATCATCCCAACCCCAGACGACTTCCCCCTGGGCAATTGTCAGTCTGGTCAGCGGTATTGCCAGTTATATCATCCTGCCTATCCTTGGCGCGGTCATAGCCGTAATTACCGGTTATGTTGCCAAAAATGAGATCAAACGCAGCAATGGTCAAATTGGCGGGGATGGCATGGCAACCGCCGGGTTGGTGCTCGGCTGGGTCAATCTCGCCCTGGGAATTATCGCGGTGGTACTGGTGATTTTGCTGGTAGTCGGTGTGATCTCAGGATTCAGCATGTGCGGTCCGCTCACTGGCTGGCTGAGCTCGATGGGCATCTATTAGCCCAACCGCTAGGCCGTACCCAAGCAAGAATAACTGCCTATCTTTGGCAGTCGGGGAGCCTTCCATATAAGGAGGGCTCTTTTCCATTAATCATGGCAAGCAACTCCGTTACTGCCAGCCAGCATTGCCGGCGGGTCTCCTGGTCCAGGCTTAAGGCGGCAAATTCGTCCTGATCCAGCAGCCGCAATGACCCATCCGGGTAAACCAACAGGTCCAGCGCCAGGTCCACCCAGCGGATTTCCGTGGCGCTGAAGTGTGCCGGCTTGCTGATGTTACAGTACCAAGCCTTCACCTGTTCGCCTTCCTGATCATGGATTTCGTAGATGTTATACCAGCGCTTGCTGAAATACCGCTCGACAAAGCGGTCTCCGCGGCGCAGCCACACCCGGTCCACCTGGCGTTCTGGCGCGCTAAACAGCCCTTCCACCAGGCGCGTCCCATCCTCCGCAGCGATCAAGCCGGACCTCATAGGCAAAGGTTTCTGCCCCTTCCTGGTTTAATTTAACTACGCGCAGCCTTTTGAATGATGCCATTTACGCCTTCCCATCCCGCTCTGCCAGGCACAGCACCTTTTCCGGCAGGAACGCCACTTTCAGAACCTCCCCCGGTGCAAAAGCGACCTTGCTGTGAGCCTGCAGGTCCATGCCAGCGGCAGCCAGATCCAACCGGTAATACTCCCCCATGAAAATGCAATCCCTCAGTCCCATTTGAATGAGATTGGGCATGCTGGGCTGTCCATCAACCACAAGAGCGTCTTGTGGACGCAGCAGCAGCCGGCAGGGCTGCCCGGCTTGAAAGTCATCCTGCCCGCTTCCGGCTTCCAGCACTCCGAGCGCTGTTTGCACCAGCAGGGGTTCCAGGCTCACTATTTCCCCCACGATCAAATTACCCAACCCCAAAAAATTGGCAATCCAGGCGCTGGCAGGCCGGACGAAGAGTTCCTCGGAGCTCCCTTCCTGCAGTATCATCCCATCATGCAGGATCAACAGGCGGTCCGCCAGCGCGAAAGCCTCTTCGCGGTCGTGGGTGACGTAAATGGCCGGTTTGTGGGTTTCGTGCAGCACCAGACGCAGTTCTTGGATCAACCCCACCCGCAGGCCGTGATCCA
>JBAQMM010000252.1:0-65664 GCA_049302815.1 Anaerolineaceae bacterium
GCTGTGGGCGTCTCCCGCGCCACAACCACTTCCCCGCAATCCTGGCAATACCAAACCGGAATGCGATGCCCCCACCACAACTGCCGGCTGATGCACCAATCCTGGATGTTTTCCAGCCAGTTATAGAAAACCTTGGTAAAGCGTTCCGGAACGATGGTTATTTGTCCGGATTCGACTGTCTCCTTGGCTTTTTGGGCTAAAGATTCCATCTTCACGAACCACTGCGTCGATACCAGCGGTTCAATAATTTCTCCACCGCGCTGGGAGCGGGGCACATTCAAGGTATAAGGTTCTTCTTTGATCACCAGCCCCCCCGCCCGCATGTCTTCCCAGATTTTTTTGCGTGCCACGAAGCGATCCAGTCCCTGGTACGGTCCGGCATTCTCATTCAAACTGGCATCCGGATTAAGGATGTTGATCAGAGCCAGGTTGTGACGCTGCCCGATTTCGTAGTCATGCGGGTCATGTCCGGGTGTGATTTTCAAAGCGCCCGTTCCAAATTCCCGTTCGACATAAGTATCCGCTACCACAGGAATGGTTCTGCCCAAAATGGGGACAATCACCTGTTTGCCAACATATTTCTGGTAGCGTTCATCATCAGGATGGACAGCCACGGCGGTATCGCCAAGGATTGTTTCCGGACGTGTGGTTGCCACGGGGATGTATTCACCTGAGCCATCCGCGAGCAAATATTTAAAGTAATACAAAGCACCCGGCTCTTCCGAGTATTCCACTTCCAAATCCGAAACCGCGGTCATCAAACCCGGGGACCAGTTGATCATGCGGGGTCCGCGATAGATCAAGCCTTTTTCGTATAACCGCACAAAGGCTTCCCGCACTGCCCGTGAAAGCCCTTCATCGAGGGTAAAGCGCTCCCGGTCCCAATCGCAGCTGGCTCCCAGTCTGCGAATCTGTTGTGTAATCTGGCTGCCATACTGATCTTTCCATGCCCAAACGCGTTTTTCAAATTCCTTACGCCCCAGGTCAGTTTTCTTGAGTCCTTCTAATGCCAGTTGTTTTTCCACCTGCAATTGGGTGGCGATGCCGGCATGGTCTGTCCCGGGAATCCACAGGGTGGGTTCGCCTTTCATGCGGTGATAGCGGATCATCAGATCTTCAGTGGAAACAAACAAAGGATGCCCCAAATGGAGTGCACCGGTCACATTTGGGGGCGGGATGACAATGACAAAGGGCTTGATTGAGGGGTCAAACCCAGGTTTGTTCGGATCATTGCTCGGTTTAAAATAGCCGTGCTCCTCCCAGGATTGATAGATTTTTTGTTCATATTCCTTGAAATCATAAGCCTTCGGCAGTTCTGTCATCTCACACCATCCTCAGTAATTAAAATAAAAACTTTCGCGCTTTGAGGGCGAAAGTTCGTTTCCGCGGTACCACCTCAATTCACTGACCTTGGTCAATGCACTTGGGTTGAGCTATACCGGGCTCTCCCGGACTGGTCTAATCCCCCGTGTGGGGTTTCTTCAGTCCAAATTGTGGTGACTTCAATCCGAGAGTTTGCCGGGGATTATCTCAGCTATCCAATCCGTCTCTGTCAGCTATGTCGGATTTACTCCTCCACAAGATTTATTTTATCATACCTGCAACCAAACAGGTTATTTGTCCATACTAATGACCTGGTGTTCCCAACGATGCCAGCCATTAAATTTCTCATCAATGATGCGTTTTCCCTCACCCGGCTTATCCAGTCCGAGCAATTCCAGGTCAGCATCCACCATGATGCGGACGAGCTCATGGAAGCGCACCTTGGGTTCCCAGCCTAATTTTTGTCTCGCCTTGGAAGGGTCACACAAAAGAAAGTCCACTTCGGTCGGGCGGTAATAACGCGGGTCGATTTCGACATATTTATGCCAATCCATGTCCACGTATCCGAAGGCTTCATCCAGAAAATCCCGCACAGAATGGGCTTCACCGGTACCGATCACAAAGTCATCCGGTTCCTCCTGCTGCAGGAGCAGATGCATGGCTTCCAGAAATTCAGGGGCATATCCCCAGTCCCGTTTTGCGTCCAGGTTGCCCAGGTAAAGTTTGTGTTGCAGCCCGGCTCGAATTGAGGCTAATGCCCGTGTAATCTTGCGGGTGACGAAAGTCTCTCCGCGCCGGGGGGACTCATGATTGAACAGGATGCCATTGACGGTATACATGCCGTAACCTTCCCGGTAGTTGTGCGTCATCCAGTAGGAGTATAGCTTGGCAGCAGCGTAAGGGCTGCGCGGCTGGAAGGGGGTGTTCTCATTTTGGGGCGGCTTGGCATCGCCGAAAAGCTCGCTGGAAGAAGCCTGATAAAAGCGGGATTTTGAACCACTCTTGCGAATGGCTTCCAGGATGCGCGTGGTGCCCAGACCGGTAATATCACCGGTATATTCAGGCATGTCAAAGCTCACCCGGACATGGCTTTGGGCAGCCAGATGATAGATTTCGTCCGGCTTGGTGGTATAGATCACGTCCAGCAGCGTGTCAGTCGCGCCCATGTCGCCATAGTGTAGGTAAAGTTTTACCTGCTCGCCATTGCCATGGGGGTCCCTGTAAAGATGGTCAATCCGCCGGGTGTTGAATGTGCTCGACCTTCGGATCAGCCCGTGTACTTCATAGCCTTCACTCAACAACAGTTCCGCCAAGTAAGAGCCATCCTGTCCTGTAATTCCTGTAATTAATGCAGTTTTCATTCAATACCTCTTATTCACCTCTCGGAAGGGTAGTATACCATTCCACTTAAGGCTGTCAATCAGCCCAAAAGCCTGCCCTGGTAGGTTGTCTCCATTTTCGACCCTTCCAATTGACGACGCCCGGACAACCAGAATTGAAGAACCCTAATTCTGTGTTCCTACGCACTCAGAAAAAGGTCAGCCCGATCAAATTCTGTTCAGCATCGATTACCATAAACGGAATTCGCTGCCGTTTTCGGAAAAGACCTTTTTATCCAATACATGCGTGGTCGGAACAAAGTTCATGTAATTGTTGGAGACCACCAGGCTGTGGGTTTTGGCGCCCCCCGGGAAGAAGCTGACCCCTTCCAACACCGCCTTGGTGGTGGTGAGGATGGGGGTCACAGCTGTTGCGCTGAAAATGATCTGCGTACCAGGAGCCAGACTTTCTGGGGTGTAAACCTCATCCAGATGTATGCCCATCTTTATCAGCCGCTCCCGGTCTGCCTCATTCTTGGGTTTAAAGACCGCCTGCATTCCCCCGCCCAACAACTTGATGGCGGCAGAGGAGATCACACCCTCCGGTGCTGCGCCGATACCCATCACGACATGAACGCCGGCTCCCTTAAAACAGGTGAAGATACATGGCATCAAGTCCCCATCCGTGATCAGGTTCACCCTGGCACCAGTGGAGCGTACCCTCCTGATCAGTTCTTCATTGCGTGGGCGGTCAAGGACGGTCACGGTCAGTTGAGAGATGTCTTTCCGTTTCAATGCATTAGCGATCCGATAGATATTCTCTTCTGGGGAGAGTCGAATATCAATCACCGGTGCTGCTTCCTTGCCGACGCACAATTTATCCATATAGGTATCGGAAGCCTGGATCAATCCGCCGGAAGTGGAGGCTGCCAAAACACACACAGCGCCAGGTTTTAAGTCAGCGGTCGCGTTGGTGTTTTCCAGAGGATCCACAGCAATATCAATGCTTATCTCCCCGTGCCCAAGCTTCTCACCGATGAAAAGCATGGGGGCATCGTCCCGCTCACCTTCACCAATTTTGATGTTGGTCGAAAAGCCTTTGATATTGTTTAATGTGGTTCGCATGGCATCCACCGCAGCCTGGTCTGCCAGTTCCTTATTCCCCTGACCGGCTGCCCTGGCAGCGGCAATGGCTGCGTTCTCAGTGACCTCCAGCAACTGCCATGAAAGGTGGTTGAAAGCCTTATGCATTCTCTCGTCTGTTTCTTCAAGCGCCATTTTGTCTCCTTTTTAACCTAGGTCAAATTGACATGGAAATTAAACGTCTGATACAAAAACACCCGGAATTTTTCCAAGATGAATGGCAACCACTTTGGGTGGGGGTAAATTTGCAGGTTTTGAGGGACATGAAAGATCTGCATACCTGGCACTAATACTCCTTCACGATGAAATTTTTCGTAGATCTTAAGTCCCATTGGGATGTGTCTCAGCAAAAAACAGGTCAAAACAGACCATCCTACTGGAATAAATTATATCAGTCTATCCCTTATTTGGAGAAAAACGTAGTGCTTTACAAAACAACCGGTCAACTTACTCAGCACCATTTTCCGACTGGAAAAGGTCAAACAGGCAGGATTCTTGTTCTAAAACCAATTCTGTCAGGTATGAGTGCGTTATAATTCTTAAAGCTTTTTCAACACAGAATTCAAGCTCAGATGAATCGGTACGTTTTCGCTAAAGGAGAAAAATGAAGAAATTTCAGATTCTTACTGCACTGTTGTTAGTTTCCATGTTGGTCCTCAGCTCCTGCAGTAGCACGCCGGAATCCACTCAAACGGTGATCCCTGAGAGTGAGACAACCACTTTGGTAGTTTGGGATCAGTTCTATCGGGATATCGAAAGCCAGGTGATGGACACCCTCAATACAGAATTTGAAGCATCTCATCCCGGTGTAAAGATCGAACGCGTCGTGAAAACCCTGGACGATCTTAAAGTCACTCTGAAATTAGCCCTTTCAGAAGAGGACGGCCCGGATATAGCTCAGGTTAACCAGGGTCGAAGCGACATGGGCGCCATGGTCGAAGCCGGGCTGCTGCTCCCCCTAGATCCTTACCTTGAGAAGTACGGCTGGGGAAATATCTTCTCGACTTCCGTTGCCAGCCGAAACAGTTTCACCGCGGATGGCAAAACCTTTGGGCAGGGAAACCTCTACGGGGTCAGTCCTACCGCTGAAGTTGTCGGGGTCTTCTACAATAAAGGCATTTTCAAGCAAAATGGCTGGGAAGTTCCCGCCACCTTCGAAGAATTTGAAGCTTTGCTGGCAGAGATTAAAGATGCAGGTGTTACGCCCATTTCTTTCGGCAGCTTGGACGGTTGGAATGCCATTCATGAGTTTAGCGCCATTCAGCACCTTCTGGTTAGCTCTGATTACATCAACAACCTCACTTACGGCGTCAACAATGTATCCTTTGACACACCGGAAAATCTGAAGGCTGCGGAAATTCTTCAGAACTGGGCCAAATCAGGTTACTTTAGCGAAGGTTATGCCGGCATTGGTTACGATGACAGCAACTTGTTGTTCAAATCGGGCAACGGCGCCATGACCATCACCGGTTCCTGGCAGGCTGGCGAACTGGTCAACGATACCGATCAGGAATTTGGTTTCTTCCTGCTTCCGCCCTATGAGGGCAAGACTTCCATGGCTATTGGCGGTGTGGGCATCCCGTTCGCCATTCGAAAGACCACCGCTAAAGCTGATCTGGCGGCCGAGTACCTGAATTGGATGATCAGCCCCCGCGCAGCCACGCTCTGGGCTCAAGCCGGCATGCTGCCAGCTATGTCCCTGCCGGAGGATGCCGAAATTGAAACTGATAATCTCTTTGGCGATACGCTGAAAGCCTGGGACACCATCAATAAGGGCAATGCTGTTGGTCACTATATTGACTGGGCTACCCCAACCTTTTACGATACCCTCGTCGCAGAATTGCAGAAACTGCTGGGAAGCATCAGCACTCCTGCGGATTTCACCGCGGCAGTCCAGCTGGATTACGCGGCTTTTCTAAGTAAATAGCCTCAAAGGACACTAACCGACGCTCCCCTGGGGGGCGTCGGTTGTTTTTTGATCGATCACCATGCATCAAAATAACGCATACCCGGGAGAGTCACGTTGGAAGGGTTGGCTGTACCTGCTGCCCGGTCTGCTGATTTACTTGGTCTTTACCTTCTACCCCATCCTCGATACGGTCCGCACCAGTTTTTTCCAGTGGGATGGCTTTAGCAATCAGCGTATTTTTATTGGCTTCGAAAATTACAAAACCCTCTTCTCCGATCAGCAATTCACCAATGCTTTTTTGCACAACCTGGTATTCATCATTTTCTATTGCATCATTCCGATATTCATCGGTCTGCTATTAGCCTCGCTTCTCAGCCGCAACAAACTCCCGGGATTTACGTTTTTCAGAACAGTCTTGTTTTTACCCCAAGTGTTGAGCATGGTAGTGGTGGGCGTGATCTGGCGCTGGATCTTCAATCCCACTTTCGGTCCATTAAATGTGACCCTCAGCGCCCTGGGATTGAGTCACCTGACCAGAGCCTGGTTGGGAGATTTTTCCCTGGCGTTGCCAGCGGTAGGCTCCATTGGAACTTGGGTTGAATACGGCTTTTGCATGATCCTTTTCCTGGCTGGCATGCAGCATATCCCTGAAGAATATTATGAAGCCTCCAGCCTGGATGGCGCCAACGCCTTTCAGCAGCTCATTCATATCACCATTCCAGGGCTTCGATCGGAAATAGGTGTGGCGTTGGTCACCACGATTATAGCTGCGCTGCGTGTGTTCGATCTGGTTTATGTCACCACCCGCGGGGGACCCGGAAACGCTACCCTGGTCACCGGTTTTCTGATTTACCGCTCAGCCTTTCTGCAGAACAAAATTGGCTACGCTGCCACCATCGCAACCGTTCTGATGCTGGTTATCCTGACCATTTCGCTACTCATCCGCAAGTATCAAGGTAAAAATGAGGAAGACGGGGCATGAAATACCACTGGAAATCCTTGCTTCCCCGTTACCTGGTATTGACTGTTTTCATGTTGCTGGTGCTCGTCCCAATCTCAGGGATCATATTAAGTGCTTTCAAAACCGATACCCAGGTGATTCAGGGACCTTTCAGCCTGCCTACGACTTGGAACATCGAAAACTTTGTGCGAGCCTGGTCGGTCGGCCGTTTTAACATCTTCTTTAAAAACAGCGTCATCGTCACCACCGCAGTGGTGGCAGCCAGTGTTTTTCTATCCATCCTGACCGGTTACGCCTTTGGATTACTGCCGATGCCCGGTAAAAAGTTCCTGTTCCCTTTGATGCTCCTGGGATATATGGTTCCATTTGAAGCTGTGATCATTCCCCTCTACAACTTCATGGACCTGCTGCATCTGCGGGATACCTACTGGGCTTTGATCCTCCCCCAAGTGGGCTTAAGTGTTTCCTTTGGCACACTCTGGATGACTTCTTTCTTTGAAAACGTCCCCAGGGAATTGGTGGACGCCGCCACCATGGACGGCTGTACCCGCTGGCAGACCCTCTGGAGAGTCTTGTGGCCACTTTCCAAACCTGCCACGACCACCCTGATCGTGTTGATCTTCATGTGGACCTGGAATGAATTCCTGCTCGCGCTAGTCATGGTGCAGGATGAAGCCATGCGCACCTTGCCGGTGGGGCTGGCATTTTTCCAGGGGAAATATTCAGCCAATATTCCCCTCCTGGCAGCCGGGGCTCTGATAGTCGCCATCCCAACCGTGATTGTCTATATCATCTTCCAACGGTTTTTCATCAGGGGCATGCTGGGTGGCGCCGTAAAGGGATAGAACAGTGGTATCTTGTCCACATGTAACGAGAGAGTTCTCCCATCGCCCCTTTGACACAACAGTAGAATCACATGACGGGCTCAATCAATGCAATTGGAGAATATACCCAAGCTTGCTGCCCAAACGCCTTATTATGTGCTTCTTTCATGTTATATTGCGGGTAAAATGTCTTCCTGAAACAAAATTTTGGGTAATCTTCCGAAAGGACTATTTCAAGCTTACTTGAGCCGTCGAAAGTGCGCCTTCAATAAACACAACCAGTGCCACAATAATTCCCAATATCCAGGAATTCGTAAATGTTGCCAGACTCATTACAAACAAATACCAGAATTCTGCGGGATCTGAACGGCTTAAGCGTTCCGCTCCAATCTGGTAAACCACAACCCCGTGACCAACATTCCCACCAACGAGATCCCATAAATCAGCATGGCAGCAGCGCTGCTGGGTAAGTCCCCGACACTGAGATTTACCCCCCGGCAGGTTTTGGTCAGCAACGGAATAAAAGCGACTTCCTCACCCAGGTAAACTCGCACCAGGATATATTTCCCAGTGATCAAATTGTTTGCGTTAATGTCCCGGCTGAAAGTAAAACTCTCACCAGGCTCCAACTCCATCGTCTTTTCCCTCTTGACAAACCCATATGACTTCTCAGGATATTATGGTCCGTAAAATCCGTACGGCTGTTTCATCAGAGGTATTGGAAGCTTTGGCGGTAACGATTTTGGTTTCACCTGAGCTAATGAAAACCGGGCAGGGCATTAAGGTCAATTTAGCCTCTATATTTTCAGAACGCCCCATGCTTCCAACATTTGGGGACCCCAGAATGCCATGATCTCATGGGAGGAATAGAGACAAAAGGTATTACTGACCAATAAGATGACGGCCAGTAGGATAAACAGGGAAGGTAAGATGATTTTTAACGATTGGGCTTTGTTTCAAGGAAAAACCTCTACCTTAGAATTATGCATAGGATCATAGCGCTTGGAGCTGTTAAGTTCTTGTGTAATTTTTTGCCCGGGCTTATGTGCTGTTTACCCCAGCAATTCCCAATATGAATTTGTCAAAATCCATCCAAAGTAATTTTCGTAAATCAAGTGACACACCCTATATGTTTTGATTCTCACAGGGTGTGCACTGGTTTGTGCACACCAGAAAGGCATGTTGAGGCAATGCTTGCCAGAATCACCAAAGAGCTTCTCCATATTGAGAATTGCGGTGTTTACCTGGACCGACCTGATTTGATGCTAAAATTGGATCATCAATTTATGGAGGTTCTTATGCCACAACAGCAATGGAAAACCGAACCAGCCTTGCAGCTGGACCCAGCCAAAAAGTACACCGCCATGTTTAAGACGGATAAAGGTGATATCGGCGTCGGGCTTTACGCGGACAGGGTTCCCCACACCGTGAATAATTTTGTCTTCCTCGCGCGTCAGGGCTATTACGACAACACCATCTTTCACCGGGTCATCAAAGACTTCATGGCTCAGGCCGGAGACCCAACCGGAACCGGTCGAGGAGGTCCTGGTTACCAGTTCAGAGATGAGTTTGACCCAAAACTTAAACACGACAAGGCAGGTGTGCTCTCCATGGCAAATGCCGGTCCGAATACCAACGGCTCCCAGTTTTTCATCACGCATGTGCCAACCCCCTGGTTGGATGGGAAGCACGCCATTTTTGGTCAGGTCATTTCCGGGTTGGATGTGCTGCTGTCCTTTCCTCCCCGTGACCCAATGCTGATCAATTCTCCGGCAGCAAAACTTCTGACAGTTGTCATCAATGAAGAATAATTGTCAAATTCCCAATCAAAACCATAAGGAGGCAACAATCTTGCGACAAATTGTGTTAGATGGGAATTCACTTACGATCGAGGAGGTGCTCGAAGTCGCGCATCATCCGGAAACGGTAGTTAAGCTCTCCGACGCAGCCATAACAGGTATCCAGCGCTCTGCACAGGCGGTTGCCAGATTCGCTTCTGAAGGCAAAATTGCCTATGGGATCACCACCGGTTTCGGTGCTTTTAAGGATCACCTCATCTCCCCGGATCAAGTTGAAAAGTTGCAGGAAAACATCCTTTTAAGTCACGCGGTGGGTGTGGGGGAATATCTGGATGAGGTTGCCACCCGGGCGATGATGCTCATTCGGGCCAATACGCTTGCCCGAGGATATTCTGGCATTCGCCTCGAAACGCTCCAGCTTCTATTGGATTTGCTCAATCGCAACATCCTGCCGTTGATCCCGGAAAAAGGCTCACTGGGTGCCAGCGGAGATCTTGCCCCCCTGGCGCACATGGCTTTGCCGTTGATCGGTCAGGGGCAGGTGCGCTTTCAAGGGAAGAGCCTCCCCGCCCTGGAAGCTCTGACCAAAGCAGGTCTTGTTCCCATCCGCCTTTCAGCCAAGGAAGGCTTGGCGCTCACCAATGGCACCACCTTGATGACCGCCTTGGGTGTTTTGGCTGTAGACCAGGCTGAAAAATTAATGTCCACTGCCAACCTGGCAGCAGGATTGACTTTGGAAGCCCAAAACGGGACCTTGATGGCATTTGAAGATCCTATCCACAGCTTACGCCCCCAACCCTGGCAGCGCAAAACAGCTGCACAAATGCGCAGCATTCTGGAGGGCAGCCAACTCACCAGACCAGACGACCCCACCAATATTCAGGATGCCTACACCCTGCGCTGCATTCCACAGGTGCACGGCGCCATCCATAGCGCCATCGACTACGCGAAAACCGTCATTATTATCGAGCTTAACTCTGTCACAGACAACCCATTGTTATTCCTGGATGAATACGAAGAAGCGCAGATTATCTCAGGCGGTAATTTCCACGGCGAACCTTTGGCTTTAGCGTTGGACTTTCTCAACATCGCTATGACCGACCTCGGAAACATTTCCGAACGGCGGATTGCCAAGCTGGTGGACAACAAATCCGATTCGCATACTTATCCACCCTTTCTGACGGAATGCGGTGGTTTGAATTCCGGTTTCATGCTTTTACAGTACACCGCTGCTGCGTTAACCTCTGAGAATAAAACCCTTTCCCACCCTTCCAGCACGGACAGCATCCCCTCTTCCGGCAACGTGGAAGACCATGTCAGCATGGGTCCCAATGCCGCCCTGCATTGCCGGGAAATCCTGAAGAATCTGTCCTCCATCCTTGCCATTGAACTGTTTTGTGGCGCCCAGGCGCTTGACTTCCGCCTGCAAAAAGACCCCAGCCAGAGAATGGGTAAAGGCACCAGCCAGGCATACCAGCTTGTGCGCTCCGCGGCACCCTTCATCCCGGCGGATACTTTGATGTATCCTTACCTTGAAAAGGTAACGGACATGGTTCGCGCTGGATTGTTTGCTTCAATTTTGAGCTGATATTTCGTCGAGGAGAACCCTGGCGCAGGATTGTTCTATTTCCGTTTACCTGCGACCAAGAGCAACCCCCGCGATCTTCCCACCGCAGACCGGGCAGAGATTGTCTTCTCCCAGGCGATTCCGGGAAACACTCATGCCGTACCGTTCAATCAAACTCTCATGGCAAGTGGGGCAATATGTGTTGACTGAGCCGCGGATATTCCCGGCATAGGTGTACTTCAGACCAGCCTGCTGTCCAATTTCCAGGGCTTGTTCCATGATTTCCAGGGGTGTCGGATCCACCTGGTCGAATTTGTATTGTGGAAAATAGCGGCTCACGTGCCAGGGAGTATCGGTTCCAAGTTGGTTGGCGATAAAGGCAGTCAATCCCTGCAGTTGTGTGGGGTCATCATTAATTCCAGGGATCAACAAGGTGGTAATTTCCAACCATACGCCGGCTTGTTTGAGAGCCACACAAGCATCCAGGACCGGCTGCAAATGCGCCCCGATGTACTTCCGATAGACATCGTCAGAAAATGCTTTAATATCCACATTAGCCGCATCCAAAAATGGGGTATAGAGTTTCAGCATCCCCTGGCTCATGTAGCCATTGGTCACATAGACGTTTTTCAACCCGTTTTCGCGCGCCAGTTTTGACACTTCAAGCGTGTATTCAAAGAAAACTGTCGGTTCTGTGTACGTGTAGGAGATGCTTATGCAGCCCGATTTTTGTGCGTTCGCCACTATTCTTTGTGGCGGAGTAAATTCAATTGAGGCATAATCAAACTGGTCGGAAGGCTGCGAAATTTCCCAATTCTGGCACCATTGGCAGCAAAAATTGCATCCTGGGGAGGCAATTGAAAAGGACTTGCTGCCAGGGTAAAAATGAAAAAGGGGCTTCTTCTCAATCGGATCGACATGTGCGGCAATCAATTTACCGTAGTTTAGCGAGTAAAGTGTTCCAGCCCGGTTGAGCCTCACCTTGCACTTGCCGGTATGCTGGTCGCTGATCAGGCAGCGATGGGCACACAACCCACAACGCACCCGTTGTTCGGGCAGTTTTTCATACAGCAAAGCTTCTTGATCTTTTAACATAGGTACAAGTACACTTAGGTGAGTTTAAATCTATTTTAGCACCGGAGGTCATAATGCGGGTCGGATTCTTGCAGTTCCAGCCGTTGCGGGGGGATGTAAACCAAAACATTGATGCCATTCAGAGCCTCCTGGCAGGCAAGGAATTCGAACTCCTGGTGCTGCCTGAATTGTCTAATTCCGGTTACCTGTATGATAGCCGCGAGGAACTGGCTGGTTCCAGTGAGCCGGCCGATGGCAGCGGTCCTTTCCTCTCAGCGCTGATTTCCCTGGCGCGCAGGCACCATGCCTGCCTGGTCAGCGGTTTTTCGGAAAGCACAGCGAATGGATTATACAATTCGGCAGTTGCCGTGGATGAAAATGGTGTCCTGGCGCACTATCGCAAAATCCACTTGTTCAATACCGAAAAAAACTTGTTTCTTCCCGGAGATTTAGGCTTTAAAGTGTTTCCCTATAAGGACACCCAAATCGGTGTGATGATTTGCTTTGACTGGGTCTTCCCGGAATCTACGCGCACGCTGGCACTGCGGGGAGCCCAAATCGTCTGCCATCCAGCCAACCTGGTGCTGCCCTACTGCCAGGCAGCCATGGTCACCCGCAGCCTGGAAAATGGCATATTCACCATTACAGCCAATCGCATTGGCGCAGAAACTGGTCAGGGACAATCCCTGCAGTTTACCGGGCACTCCCAAGTTCTAAGCAATAAAGGTCAGCTATTGCGCCAGGCGGATGAGAGCCAGACTTGTCTGAGTATGGTCGAGATTGAACCAAAAGACGCGTTGACCAAACTCTTCTCCCCACAAAATGATCTGTTTCAGGATCGGAGACCCGAATTCTATCAACTTCGGTGAACGGGATTATCCCGACTGTTTAAGAATTTAGAACGGCACTACATTGCAAAAACAAAGGCTGTCTTGAGTGGGCAGCCTATATATTTCACCAGTTTCGTATGAATCAAGCGCCGTATTTTTCCAGCCGGCCGGCATGTGCCAGAGCGTAGGGCATCAGATCAGTCGCTTCAAAACGCGAGCCCAGACTGCCAGCAACACAAGCCCGTTCACCAAAAGATGCAATCCCGTCAGGACGGCAATCCTTTGAATATAGCAAAGCCGGAACGGGATGCCAGGAATGGGAGCGTAGTTTGGCAGGGGTGGAGTGGTCCCCTGTGACGATCAAAACATCAGGATTGAGCGCCAAAATACGTGGAAGCAGCCGGTCCACTTCTTCGATAATGCCCACCTTGGCGTCAAAATTGCCATCTTCACCATAGCTATCCGTCTTCTTGATATGGACAAAGAAGAAGTCGTACCTGCCCCAATTTTGTTCCAACATGGTGATCTCTTCATCCATGGAAGCTGCCGGGGGCATTACCGCCATGCCAACCACCTTGGCAACGCCGCGATACATCGGGTACATGGCAATCGCCAGCGCGTTCACGCCCCAAACTTCACCGAATTTGGGCCACTTGGGCAGCTGCGCAAATCCCCGCAGTACAAAACTGTTGGCGGGATGTTCGGCTGCCAGGATGGCACTACCCTGTCGGACAAACTCGCGAATATACTCAGCCGTCTTTTCAGCCTCGGGCGTCACTGCCTGGGCGATATGAGGTTTTTTACCCACTGCCTGGGGATCAGTATCGCTGACGTCACCGCTGAGCCCTTCACCCCGCAGGACAAACACAAAGCGGTATTCCTTTTCTGCCTTAAGGACGATTTCGACACCCGGAATATGGACTTTGTCCATTAACAGGCTGCACAGATGTTCACCAACTTCGGTGGGAATGCGGCCCGCACGCCGATCGGTGATGACGCCATCCTGATCAACCGTGCAAAAATTACCGCGGGCAGGAACATCACCGGGGAGCAGGTCAAAATCCACACCCAAAGCTGAAAGGACACCCCGCCCGATTTCATACTTGACGGGATCGTATCCAAACAGCCCCAAATGCGCCGGACCGCTGCCGGGTGTCAATCCAAAAGGCAGCGGATGATGCAAGCCCAATACAGACTTGGCTGCCAGGGCATCCATGTTGGGTTTATTGGCACTTTCAAGTTCGGTCTTGCCACCCTCAACGAGAGGTAATCCGCCCAATCCATCCATCACCAGCAGGACAATTTTGGATTTAGCGTCTTCTTTCAATAGTGGTTTTATGGTACTAAAATCCATTGGTTTTCTCCTTGGTCAACTTGTGAAAATTTTCAATAATAGTTGCCGCTCAATTATAGACCGTCCGTAAGGCTTTTTCAAACCTTTTCTCTATGGTCATGACGGATAACAGTGCTCTGTTAAGCCTCAACTGTTCGTAAATTCTCACCATTGAGAAGTTCAATCACTTTGATGATGGCGGAGTTATCCAGGTCACCCCATCCAATGGCACACAAGGAATTGTAGAGTTGACTGGAAAGTGCCGCACCGGGCAGTGAAATCTGGTGTTGCCTGGCTGTTTCCATCACGATTGCCATGTCCTTAGCTTGAAGCTGGGACCTGAAACCAGGCTGGCGGTTCCCCTGCAACAAGCGTTGCGGTTTGACGTCCAGAGTCCAGCATTGCGCCGCCCCGTCTTTAATGGCTTCGATCACCTTGCCTGGATCAGCCCCCGCTTTTTGGGAGAATATCATTAATTCGCTCATGGCGAGCATCTGCGCGGCTACCATGATCTGGTTGGCAGCCTTGGCGATCTGCCCCGCCCCCGCGTCGCCCACATGGGTGATCTTCCTGCCTAAGACCGACAAAATCGGCATGACCGCTTCCAGGGCATCAGCATCTCCGCCCACCATGATGGAAAGAGTACCCTGCTGCGCGCCAACATCCCCACCACTGACCGGCGCATCCAGACTCTTTACCCCCCGCGTCAACAGTTTTTCGTAAATCTCGCGGCTGGCGGCCGGCGCGATTGTGGAATTATCCACAAAAACCATGCCCGGGTGCGCCCCTTCCGCTACGCCATTTTCACCAAAGACGACTTCCAAGACATCCGGGGTATCCGGTAGATTGGTGAAAACGACATCCGACTTGACAGAAACTTCCCTGGGTGTTTGGGCAGCAGAGGCGCCCAGTGCGACCAGCTCCAATACATTACCCTTGGAACGGTTGTATATCGTGGTTGGGAATCCAGCCTTGAGTATGTTCTTTGCCATGGGCTTGCCCATTTTACCTAAACCAATATAACCAACGCGCAGTTCCGCCATCAAGCACCTCCGGTTTTTTTAGTAAATTATAGCCTCGCAAGAGCCACGCAACTTGACTCGACGAACATCATTCTTCTTTCACTATGCGCAGTACAGCTTCAATTTGAGTATAGCCCGTCTATTCCTGGACTTATCCCTTCTCAAAGTTTTAAGCCCGAATTTTTTTCTTTAAGGTATACTTGGTTGTTGAAAAATTACACTTTACGGAGGAAAATGTGGATCCTATCTTAACCGGACTTCTTAAGCCAAAAAGCATCGCCATCATTGGAGCGTCAACGACTCCTGGGAAAATTGGTTACAAAGTTATTCTTAATCTTATTGAAAGTGGATACAAAGGCGGGGTTTATCCTGTTAACCCGACCGCTACGGAGATTTTAGGGTTCAAGTGTTACCCGTCTGTCAATGATATTCCCTATGTGGTGGACGCGGCGGTGGTCACTGTTCCGGCCAAATTGGTCCTGGGCGTTACCAAACAGTGCGGTGAAAAAGGGGTCAAAGGCTTGATCATTATCACCTCAGGTTTTGCCGAGGTGGGTGACGTGGAAACCGAACACGAAATCGTCAGGGTAGCGAAGTCCTATGGAATGCGCGTTTTAGGTCCAAACATCGTCGGAACGCTTTCCAATAGCGACCACATGAATGCGTCTTTTTCACCATTCCTCCCATTAGCCGGTAAGGCTTCCCTGGTGTCTCAAAGCGGCGCGCTGCTGATCGCCATGGATGCTGCCACTTACACCCGCCGGGTTGGCTTTGACAAAATGGTTTCGATTGGCAATATGTCGGATGTGAACTTCTCGGACATGATCTCGTACCTGAACGAAGACCCGGACACCAACTGCATCACCTTGTACATGGAAGGGCTACGCGATGGCCCTCGTTTCATCGAAGAAGCCCGCAAAGCCACCAAGCCCATTGTGGTACTTAAGTCCGGCGTGTCAGCGCATGGTGCCGCCGCTGCGGCTTCCCATACCGGCTCACTGGCTGGTGCTGCCAAAGTCTACAGTGCTGCCTTCCAGCAGGCTGGCGTCACCCAGGCAACAGATCTCAATGACCTGTTTGACCGCACGCTGGCACTTTCTCTCCAGCCCCGCATGAAAGGTGACAACCTGTTGATTCTCACGAACGGTGGTGGCGTCGGTGTTTTGGCAACCGACTCGGCTGAAAAATTCGGTCTCCCTCTGCATTTTGCTCCAGCGGAAGTCCAGGAAGAACTTAAGAAACACATGCCGGAATTTGGTTCAGCCAAAAACCCGGTGGATATGACCGGCATGGCCGGCAATGACTGGTTCTATCAAACCACCAAATTCTCCTATACGCACCCTTGGGTGGATGGTCTGGTGGTCTTGTACTGTGAAACAGCCATCACCGTCCCAGAAGAAATTGCTGAGGCAATCTACCGCGGTATCAAAGATTCCGGCATCACTGACAAACCCGTTACCGTTTCCTTTGTTGGCGGAGAACGCAGCGACAAAGCCATGGAATGGCTGGTAGAACAAGGAGTTCCAGCCTACGGCGCCCCCGACATTGCGGTAAAAGCCATGGCAACCCTACGCGACGATCAACGCATGAGTGAACGGAACAATGCGGCTGAGTACGTGCCTGAGAATATTAACTCCGCCAAAGCCCGCGAGATCATCGCCAATGCCCGCGCCATTGGTCGCACCGCCCTGACAGAAATCGAAGCCAAACAAGTTTTCAGCCTTTACGGGCTGCCGGTTACGCCGACTGAGATTGCCAAATCTGAAGAAGAAGCTGTCAAGTTTGCCGATAAGATCGGTTATCCGTTAGTCATGAAGATTGTCTCGCCTGATATCTTGCATAAGTCTGATGCCGGCGGCGTGAAAGTCAATATTAAGAACGCCACACAGGTCCTCGAAGCTTATCGTGCCATCCTGGAAAACGCCCACAACTACAAAGCCGATGCCTTCATTGACGGTATCGCTGTGCAGGAAATGGCACCCTGGGCCACCGAAGTCATCATTGGTTCAGTGAACGACAGCACCTTCGGACCAACTGTCATGTTTGGCCTGGGTGGTATCTTCGTGGAAGTTTTGAAGGACGTCACTTTCCGGGTCGCGCCCATTTCAGTCGAAGAAGCGTTAACCATGGAAGATGACATCCGCAGCGCTGCCATTCTTAACGGCACGCGCGGTGAACTTCCCCGCGACAAGCAGGCACTTGCCAAGGTGCTGGCTGGTTATGCTTATATGGTTTACGATCTCAAAGATGAAATCGCCGAGTCTGATGCCAATCCGGTGATCGTCTATGAAACCGGCAAGGGCGTCAAGGTTGTGGATGCCCGCATTATTCTGACCAAAAAATAAAGCATTTTACTAAGTTAGTCAAAACAAGCCACTATTGGTAAAATCAATGGGGCTTGTTGTGTTTAATGCCCAAGCAGGAATACCAAGTATTTATAGGAGACTTTATGGTCAAAGAACGAAAAAACTTCTTGATCGACATGGATGGCGTACTCATTCAGGGATCAATTTTAATACCAGGAGCGGATAATTTCATCAACTTGTTGAAACAGGATAAGCGCAAGTTCTTGATTCTCACCAATAACTCGCTCTATACCACCCGGGATTTAGCCCATCGGCTTCAATTGACCGGTCTGGAAATTCCGCAGGAAAAGATCTATACCTCAGCCCTGGCAACAGCGTCCTTCCTGGAAAAGCAGAGACCCAACGGCACTGCCTATGTTATTGGTGAGTTGGGGCTGAGTGAAGCCCTGCATGCCATCGGCTATGTGCAAACCATGGTAAATCCTGATTATGTTGTATTAGGAGAAACCTTTTCTTACAATATCGAACAAATCACCATAGCCATCCGGCTGATCAATGCGGGTGCCCGTTTCATCGCCACCAATCCGGACCCAGTCGGCAATTCCGAAAATGGCATCGTCCCGGCTTGCGGCGCGATGGCAGCCCTGATCGAAAAAGCCACCGGGATTTCACCTTTTTATGTAGGAAAACCAAACCCCTTGATGATGCGGTCCGCCTTGAACTACCTGGACGTCCATTCTGAAAATACCATCATGATCGGTGACCGCATGGACACTGACGTGCTTAGCGGCATTTCATCGGGTTTGGATACTGTTCTGGTCCTCTCAGGTGTAACCAACCGCGCAGAAATTGAAAAATTCTCTTACCACCCCGACCATATCTTTAATTCAGTCGCGGATATTATTCCCAAAGAACTCGACTGAGCCCTTTATAATACCAAGACATGAAGGCAAAACTTACCCGCAGGGAATTTCTTAAATACGGACTGTTCGGACTTGGGGCGCTGGCTTTCCTGCCGAATCATACAGCCTCAGCGGGTGCCAAAGCCCCCCGTTACATGTTGGTGGGAAATAAAGATGGCACCAGTATTCACAAACTTCCAGATGAGTCCAGCGTGATCATGTACCAGCGCGCCTACAACGACATCATCAATGTTTATGATGAGGTCGTCAGTGAAGCCGGGCCCATCTGGAATCCCGTCTGGTTCCGGGTCTGGGGCGGATATGCTTTCAGTGGAGATCTATACGAAGTCAAGTACAAACTCAACCCCCTGCAAACTGAAATCCGTGAAACAGGCCAACTTGCAGAAGTCACCGTCCCATACACCAGATCCATGTTCTACAGCAGGTATGAAGGCTGGAAGCCGGAATATTTGTTGTATTACCGCTCTACCCATTGGGTCATGGATGTCCTCACCGGACCGGATGACAAACCCTGGTATAAGATCAAGGATGAGAAGAATTCCGTAGAGCTGGCAGTTCCTTCGGAACACCTGCGGTTTGTTCCCGATGAGGAACTTGCGCCCATTCATCCTGACGTGCTGCTTGGAAAGAAACGGATCGAGGTATCCCTTCCGCTGCAGCGTCTGCAGGCGTATGAAGGGGATGAACTCATCTTTGAAACGAAAATATCCTCAGGATTTCCCACGCCGGAAGGAACCTACAATATCCAGACTAAAATGGCTTCCAAACACATGGGATTGGGCAACGTCACCAGTAATGTCTATGCGCACGAATTGGTAGGTGTTCCCTGGAACTGTTTCTTCCAGATGAAGGATGGCATGGCAACACACGGCACTTTTTGGCACACTAATTTTGGCACCCCCATGAGTGGTGGATGCCTGAACATGTCCATGGATGATGCGAAATGGATCTACCTGTGGACCACCCCGATCCCAGCGCCGGAAGATTGGGCGAAACATGGCTATGGGACGCCAATTCACATTTCCAAGTAGCTAGACAAACTCCATAAATGCCTGGTTGCCCAGCATGATGCCCCGGTGGGTCAACCGCAGGTGTTCTCCATCCGGGAATGGCACCCATTCCACCAACTGTTTTTTAAACAGGCGATTTATCTCTTGATCAAAGACCCCTTTTAACTCTTGTTGGTACCGCTCCTGGAAGGCGCTGCAGGAAACGCCCTCGCGTACCAGCCGCAGACCAAGCAGCATGGTCTCCTGAGCGGAGGTTATTTCATCCAGTTGGATGTGATTGATGTTGGCATTGGTAAACGGGTAAGGGCGGCAGTTGTTCTGGTCCTGGATGCGACCTATATAGGTTGGAATGTCCCCGACATTTTCAGTTCGATACCCACCGGCACAGCCATGCGCCCCAGCACCAATCCCCAGATATGGCCAATTTTTCCAGTAGGTTTTGTTGTGCCGCGATTCCCTGGCTTCCGAGGCTGCCCAATTGGAGATCTCGTAATGGTCATAGCCCTGGCTGCGCAAATACTCCATGGCGAGTTCAAACATATCCGCAGCCAAGTCATCATCGGGCAGTTCAATCAGCTCCTGCTGGACGCGCATTGCCAGGGGCGTTCCCTGCTCAAGGGTTAAGCTGTAGAGCGACAGATGCTCCGGACTGAGTTTCACCGCCTGAGCCAGATTATTCTCCCAACCCTCCAACGTCTGCCCGGGAATCCCAAAGATCAGGTCAAGGTTGAGGTTGCCAAAACCAGCTGAACGGGCGGCTTCAATGCTGGTATATGCGTCCTCCACGGTGTGGATCCTGCCAAGGATGTTCAATTCCTCTGGAACGAATGACTGTACGCCCAGACTAAGCCGGTTGATTCCAGCCATTCGAATTTCACGGAAAAACCCAGGCTGAATGGTTCCAGGATTGGCTTCCAGGGTGATTTCTGCGTCTTGATCCAGGTTAAAACCACTTCGGATCGCATCCAGGCAGGCAGCAACCTGGGCAGGAGTAAACAAAGAAGGCGTCCCTCCGCCGAAATAAACCGTTTCGACTGTATCTTTCTCATCCCTGTGAGCAGCCCCCAAAGATCGTATTTCTGCAATTACAGCATCAGCATACTGCGGGATCAAATCTTGTCTGCCGGCATAAGTGATAAAATCACAATAGGAACATCTTTGAATACAAAACGGAATATGAATATACACGCTGAGCATGGCGTTTATTGTAACAGGGCTTGATTTTTCAGGGCATTTGCCTGGCTTGCAGGTTTCCCTTACCCTGTGTATACTAACCCACTGGAAATGAAAAATATGAATCAGGAAAAAAACTCCAAGAACACCAAGATTTGTCCGGTATGTGGGACGAGATTAAGTGAAAGTGCCACCCGTTGCCTGGTTTGTGGAACGCAGCTCAGTGCCACAGCCGAAGCAAAAAAGGGTTCGGGCATGCAGCCGAAACGCCTACCTGAAGTCAGGTTGAACTTACCAGTCGCGATCGGATTGGGGCTGGTCTTTCTGGCTGTGGTGGGCTTGCTGATCTATTTTATCGTACGACCCCCTGAATCTACGGAGGTGGTGGGCACACAGACAGAAACCACCGCCACACTCACCCCCACCGCCACCCTGACGCCTACCATGACGCTTACAGCCACCCCCGTCCCCACCTGGACGCCACTCCCTCCGATTGCATATACGGTCAAGGGCACGGATTATTGTTCCACCATTGCGGGTTTGTTCGGGGTTTCCATCCAAAGCATCATCCGGGAAAACAACTTAGACAGCAACTGCACCATCAAAGAGGGCGACGTCCTGATGATCCCACAGCCGACGGCCACCCCTTCACCTCAGCCAACGGCCACAACAGTGGTCTCGCAATCGACCGAGTCTGATTGTCAGACCGTTACCATTACAGTTGAAGCAGGGTGGACCCTCAGCAGTATTGCCTTGAACTACAACGTTACCATGTTATCCATCCGTGAATACAACAAAATGCCCAACGAAATAGTGTACGAAGGCATGCCGCTGATCATTCCTCTGTGTGAACGCAAGCCGACCGCTGGACCAACCCCCACTGCCACCCCGGCGCCACCCTATCCCGCCCCGAATCTGCTGCTCCCCAGTTCCGGCGTTGCTTTTACCGCTGAAAACGATGCCATCACCTTGCAATGGGCATCCGTAGCCGACTTGCGCTCCAACGAACTCTATCGCGTGACGGTTGAAGACCTGACTGCCGAGGAAGGTAGAATTCTGGTGGAATACGTATCGGATACCAAGTTTATCCTGCCAACCAGTTTTAGACCCATCGATATGACCCCACACATCATCCAATGGTCAGTAACAGTGGCACGGCAGATCAACCAGGGTGAAACCAACCCGATTTACGAAGAAGCAGGTTTGGTAAGCGAAAAACGCGTGTTCAGCTGGACAGGTACGGGAATTCAGCTGACACCGACCCCGTGACCGCTGATAGTAAGGTTAGCTTTCCTGAGATTCCAGGTAACGAATTGCCTGGATGGCAGCGGCTGCCCCCATGCCGGCTGAGGTGATTACCTGCCGGTAGTTTGGGTCTGCAATCTCGCCCGCCGCGAAAACGCCCGGTACGTTTGTCTCCATCAGTGTATTGATGCGAACGTAACCGTTCGGTTCAAGCGCCACCCGACCTTCAAGGATTTCGGCGTTAGGTTTGTGCCCGATGAAGATGAACACTCCATTGCTGGCAATTTCTCTGATTTCCCCGGTCTTCACATTCTGAATGGACAAACCGGACACGGATTCTTCGCCCCGGATTTCACTAACCACCGTATCCCACAGGAAATGGATCCTGGGGGTGGCTTTAGCCCGGTTCTCGAGGATCGCGCCCGCCCTAAGCTGGTCTCGCCGGTGGATAACTGTAACGCTCCTGGCAAAGCGGGTTAGGAACAGGCTTTCTTCCAAAGCGCTATCACCACCTCCCACCACATGAATGTCCTTCTCTTTATAGAACCAGCCGTCGCAGGTAGCACAGTACGACACTCCCCGCCCGGAAAGTTCCTTTTCACCCGGCACACCCAGTTTTCTCGCCTCAGCTCCCATCGCCAGGATAATCGCATCAACGCTCAGGTTTTTGCTGTATGTCTTCAGCTCGAAAGGTCTTCTGGATAAGTCGAGTGATTCAACCGGCTCATACTCCACTTTTCCCCCGAATCTGACAGCCTGCTCTTCAAAGAGCTGCCCCAGTTCCATCCCGCCAATTCCCTTGGGAAATCCCGGGTAATTCTCAATGGTATGCGTCAGGGAGACCTGACCGTAAAGCAGCATGCCGGAAAAAATGAGCGGCTTCAGATCCGCGCGGGCGGCATAGATTCCGGCGGCAAGTCCTGCGGGTCCAGACCCAAGAATAACCAGTTTTTGGTGATCAAGTGATTTCATAACCCATCTCTGGAGCAATTATTGGGTTTTTCCCGATGCTAGATCTACATCTGCCAACGTCAGAGCAGAATCAATGACATCAATGCCTTCTTTGAGCTGTTCATCAGTGATGATCAGCGGGGGCATGACCAGGAGCATATGGAAAGTGTTATACATAAACACCCCATGCCCGGCGATGTAATCTTTGACCTTCTTCATCGTGGTTCCCAACGGCCTGCCGGGTTCGGTCAGAGGTTCCTTGGTGCCGCGATCCTTTACTAACTCGATCGCAGCGAACAGACCAATCGAACGAACTTCCCCCACGCAGGGATGCTTCGCCATCAATTCTGCCAGCAATTTTTTCAATGTTTCACCCCGAAGTGTGGCGTTTTCAAGCAGTCTTTCGTTTTCAATCACCTCGATATTGGCAATCGCGGCTGCCAGGGAAACCGGGTGACCGTTGTATGTCAGCCCGCCAAAATACATCTGGTTGTTGTAGTGCGCCGCGATTTCCCTTTTCATTGCCACCGCTCCCAGGGGGGCATAAGCGGAAGTAAGCCCTTTTGCCATGGTGATGATGTCCGGAACGATGCCCCAATGCTCGAAAGCAAACCACTTGCCAGTTCGTCCGAAACCACACATGACTTCGTCGGTGATCATCAGGATGTTGTATTTGTCACATAAAGCCCGGACACCCTGCAAATATCCATCCGGGGGAATGATGATACCGTTCGTACCGGTCACCGTTTCCAAAAGGATGGCGGCTATAGTCTCAGCACCTTCGTAACGGATGATTTCCTCCAGGTGGTCAAGATACGCCCGGCAAAATTGAGCCTCGCTCACATCCGGCCGGCCATGGAAGAAGACTGAGCGGTAACGAGAAGGGTCAAGAAAATGCACCACTCCAGGCATGGTGTTTGGTTCCCAGTGCAGCCGGCGATAATCGCCGGTCAGAGCCATGGCACCCATGGTTGCTCCATGATAGGAACGATAACGGGTCAGGATCTTGAACTTCCCCGTGAAGTCCCTGGCAAGTTTTATGGCGTTCTCATTGGCATCGGAACCGCCTAATGTGTACAGGAAATGATCCAAGCCAGGGGGCGTCAGGGATGCCAGCTTCTGACCCAGCAGTGCCCGCGGCTTGGTCACCATGTGCGGTCCTGCGAAGGTCAATTCGCGGATCTGTTCAATCATGGCTTCCTGCACATGCTCATTCCCATGACCAATATTCACACACATCACCGTTGAATTGAAATCCAGGTATCTTTTTCCGTCTGCATCCCAAAAGTAAACCCCCTTTGCTTTATTGATGTGAATGATTGAGGGATTTTGTTGGGCAGACCAGGTCCAAAAATTATGTTTCATGGAGAGGGATAACATTTCGTCCTCTGGCATTTTCCGCTCCTTGTGTAATCGAGTGATACGTCAATGCTAACACAATTCAGGGATTAATCGCATATAATCAACGGAAGTTTTAAGCACAAGGATAATTCATGCAAAACACTCAAAAAGCCCTTCAGTACTTTAATGACCATTACGAAAATTACCTGGAGACCTATAAGGATTTCCTGCGCATTCCCTCTATTTCCACAGATCCGGCCTGCAAAGAGCACATGCTCTCAGCCTGCAACTTTCTTGTGGATCAACTCCGGAAAATGGGAGTCGAAACCATCCAGATTTTTCCCACAGGATTGCACCCGATACTCTTCGCAGAGAAGCGAAGCTCCAGTCCGGACGCTCCCACATTGCTGGTTTATGGTCATTATGATGTCCAACCCCCCAACCCGTTGGACGAATGGCTGACTCCGCCTTTCGAACCTACCCTCCGCGGCGAAAATTTGTACGCCCGTGGTGCTTCGGATATGAAAGGGCAGGTGATGGTCACCTTGACTGCGCTTGACAGCGTGTTGAAGAACACGGAGCTGCCCCTCAATGTCAAATTCCTGTTTGAGGGCGAAGAGGAAGTTGGCTCCCCTTCCCTCGACCCATTTATCGAGTCCCACCAGGATCTCTTGAAGTGCGATATGGTCCTGAATCCCGATTCAGGCATGGTAGGAGCCGATCTACCCACGTTGGTCTACGGCTTGCGTGGGCTGCTCTACTTTGAAGTTCGCATCGATGGACCGAAGGCAGATCTCCATTCTGGTTTGTTCGGAGGTGTGGTTGCCAACCCTGCCATTGTTCTTTCCGAGATCATCGCCAAACTGCATCATCCCGATGGCTCCATCGCGATTCCCGGCTTCTATGATCAGGTCATTCCGCTCACGCCAGAGGACCGGCTTAAGATTGCCGCGCTGCCAACCAGCGAGGATGATTACTTAAAAATATCCGGCGTCCCGGCTCTTTTCGGTGAGGTAGGCTACACCCCGCTCGAACGCTCCAGTGCGAGACCAACCCTCGATGTGAACGGTTTCTATTCCGGCTTCATCAGTGAGGGCAGCAAGACGATCATTCCAGCCTATGCCAAAGCCAAGATATCCTGCCGCCTGGTGCCGAACCAGGATCCGGATAAAATTTACAGGTTGACAAAACAGTACATCGAAAGTCTGGTGCCTTCAACGGTTCACGCTACGATTTTTAAGCATTCGGGCGCGCCGGCTTACCTGGCAGAGAATGCCCCCGGACTTTCCAATTTGACCAATGCTCTGACTGAAACCTGGAACAAGCCTGTTTTACTCAAACGGGAAGGCGGCAGTATTCCAGTAGCAACCACCATGTTGAATTTCCTGGGCGTCAAATCGCTCCTGACCGGCTTCGGCTTACCTGACGATAATATCCATTCTCCCAATGAACATCAACACCTGCCCACCTGGAAGAAAGGCGTTGAGACTTTGATCCGCTTTTACACGAGTTTTGCAAAATGACCAATTCACCCGATACTGCATTGAGAATGCCAGCTTATGGTGGTCAGGCAGTCATGGAAGGGGTCATGATGCGCGGCAAGAAAAATGTTGCCATGGCTGTGCGTGCCCCCAATGGCGAGATAGTTACTTTTGAAGAGCAACTGCCCTCTTTCTATCAATCCAAATGGGCGAAAATGCCCTTTGTACGCGGTCTGATCAGCCTGTGGGATTCACTTGGGCTTGGAATGCGCTACTTAACCAAATCAGCCAACGTGCAGACTGGCGAGGATGAAAAACTGGAAGGCACCACTTTATTCCTGACTATCCTGGTCGCCATCGTCATAGGGGTCGGGATGTTTTTCCTGCTCCCCGCTCTGGTGGCTGGATGGCTGGACGGCCTGTTCAAGCTTGGTCCGTGGTGGAGCAACCTGCTGGAAGGGCTTCTCCGCCTGATCATTTTGGTCATTTACTTGGCTGCCGTTGGCAAAATGCCTGAGATCAAACGGACTTTTATGTACCATGGTGCTGAGCATAAAACCATAAACGCTTTCGAAGCCGGTGTGGAATTAACCCCTGAAAATGTGGCCAAACAGACCAAAGTGCACCCCCGCTGTGGAACCTCCTTTATTTTAACCCTCGTGCTAATTTCAGTGCTGTTTTTCTCGCTATTGGGTCCGTTGCCGCTCGGATGGCGGTTGGTTTCCAGGATTTTAATGCTGCCCATCGTGGCTGGCATAGCCTACGAATACATACGCTGGGCAGCTCGAGCAATGGAAACCTCCGCGGTGGTGAGATTCTTGATCAAACCAAATTTGCTCCTGCAAAAGTTGAGCACCCGGGAACCCTCATTGGATATGCTTGAAGTATCCATCAAAGCTTTTCAAACCATGTATGCCATGGAAATAAGGGATTCGCAAGCTGCGCCTGGGGCGGTATGAAACCCTGGCAGACCATTCTGATAACCATTCTTTGTACGATCCTGGTTATCGGAGTGATTTTCCTTTTCTTTTTGCCCCAGCGCGGCGAACCAATCCAGCTGGTCACAGTCACACCCGATTTGACCCCCCACCCATCGCCTACTGTCGTGCTTATCCAGGTGCATGTGGCCGGAGCAGTCAGCCAGCCCGGCGTTTATTCCTTTCCGCCAGGTGCACGTAACCAGGATGCCATCAATGCTGCCGGCGGATCCACGGCTGATGCAGATCTTGAGCGCTTGAACCTGTCCGCTTTCCTTACTGACGGGGAACGGCTGTACATCCCGATCAAGGGTCAGCCAATTCCAACGGATGAAACCTCCAGGAGTTCCACTGTTGACCAGAGCGCTACCGGTCTGGTTAATATCAATACCGCCAATGTCAATGAACTGATGACCCTGCCCGGCATTGGCAGTTCCAAAGCCGACGCAATCCTGATCTACAGAACTGATCATGGTCCTTTCACGCAAATCGAAGAGCTCTTGGATGTCCCAGGTATTGGTTCAGCAATTCTGGAAGACATCAGACCATTGATCACACTGGGTCCATAACGCCAGTTTCAGGGATAGAGGGTGCGGTCGGGCAGAGACGGGTATAATTATGCCCATGGATTACAACTCGATACTTCAAGATCATTTGCATAAAGCCATGAAGGAAAATGATGTCCTTCTAAAACGTGTCATCCGATTACTGATGTCTTCCATCCAGCTGGCTGAAGTGGCGAAAGGTTCCTCCCTTGACCAATCAGAGTTCATCGCTATCGTCCAAAAGGAAATAAAGACTAAAAATGACACGATCGCCGATGCCAAAAAAGCCAATCGACCTGAGATGGTGGCAGAATCCGAGCAGGAAATCAGGGCACTCGAAGCTTACCTGCCTCAACAACTCTCAGAAAATGAACTTATTCAAATGGCTGGGGAAATCATTCGTGAAACCAATGCCACCTCGGTAAAAGATATGGGAAAGGTCTTAAAGGTCCTCATTCCCAAGTTGGCAGGTCGTGCGACTAATCAAGACGCCAGTCGTATTGTGAAGGATTGCCTTTCAAAACTTTCTTGACTTGACATGGTAACCAGGAAAGAAAACGAAAAAAAGCTGGGTGTGTTCACTCAGGGCGTGCTTAAAACCCTTGTCCTGATCGTCACGTGTGTGCTCGTGTACGCGGCGTTGGTGCTGCCTGATGTCGTCCAGAATTCCAACGTGCCGGCCGGGGTTGGCGAAGTGGCCGGGCAGGAAATACTTGCCCCCTATTCGGTCACATATGAGAGCAAGGTGTTTACCGAGCGAGCCCGCAAGGAAGCGGCTGCGGCAGTCGAACCAGTTCATCTGCCTGCTGACCCCAGCATAGCCAGGCACCAGCTTGAAAACCTGAACAGCATCCTTTATTACATATCAACGGTGCGAAAAGACACCTTTGCCACCAGAGATCAAAAACTGTCTGATATCGCCTCACTCTCAGAAGTCAGACTGAGCGCGTCTGTTGCCAATCAAATCCTGGATTTGGACGAGCAGTCCTGGCAGGATATTGAAAACGAATCCAATCGAGTCCTGGAACAGGTCCTGCGGGACACCATTCGCAATGATACTGTTGGTCAGGTACGCGGCAATTTACCTGCTGTCATTGATTTTTCATTTCCGACAGATGAAAGTCAAATCATCATTGCTTTAATCTCCCCCTTGATTGTTCCTACCAGTCTGTTCAGCGAGGAACAAACCAACGTTGCCAGGGAACAGGCCAGGGTGACCATAGAACCGATTTCCCGCCAGATCATCGCGGGAGAGGTTTTAGTCCGCCGCGGGCAGATCATACGTGAAGAAGATTATGAAGCCCTCAATGCCTTCGGCTTAGCCAAACCGGTCAATCAAACCGTCCAATATATCACAAGTGCTGTGTTCGTCGGGATCATAGGGATTCTGACCGCGTTGTATTACAAAAAACGCCACGATCAAGCGTTTGCTTCGTTAAGAGCAATCATTGTTGTAGCATCGACCTTCCTGTTCTTTCTGATATTGGGCCGCTTTTTAGTTATTGACCGCACCGTCGTTCCGTATCTCTATCCAATAGCTGCATTTGGATTGACCATTTCCATTGTTTTCAACCTCGAACTGGGCGTCATTCTCAGCTTTTTCTTGAGCATCCTAACCGTTTTTGGCAACAGCAGGGAAGCTGAATTGGGACTTTTCTATATGCTCCCCACTCTAGTTGGAATGTTAACGATCGGTCATGCGCGCAGAATTGGATCATTTATAGGTTCCGGTTTTGTGATTGGCTTAGTTGGAATGGGTATCGTGGTAACCTTTCGCCTGGGCGACACCTACACCGATTTGCTTGGCTTGACTTCGCTACTCGCCGTATCCTTGATCAACGGGCTTGCCTCCGGCAGCCTGGCTTTGCTGCTGCAATATATCTACTCCCAGTTATTGGATACTCCCACAGCGCTCCAACTGGTGGATATCGCCAGACCGGATCATCCTCTGCTTCAATACATATTACGGAATGCGCCTGGCTCTTATCAGCACAGCCTGCTGGTATCCAATCTCGGAGAACAAGCCGCTGAAGCCATTGGTGCCGACCGCATGCTTGTGCGGGTGGGGACGCTTTTCCATGATTGCGGCAAGGCGAATAATCCCCAGTTCTTCATTGAAAATCAGATAAAGGACAAGATAGATTCCCATGACGACCTGGACCCCGCCGCCTCTGCTGCCACGATCATCCAACACGTCACTGATGGTGTGGCATTGGCGAAAAAATACCGGCTGCCTTCCCGCGTTGTGGACTTCATCAAAGAACATCACGGCACCATGGTAACCTGGTACCAATATTCCCAGGCGCTTGCCGCCGCGGAAAATCCGGAAGATGTGGATAAATCCCTCTTCACCTACCCGGGTCCCAAACCGCAATCGCGGGAAACTGCCATCCTTATGCTCGCGGATGGCACAGAAGCGCGGACGAGGGCGGAATCCCCCAAAACGGAAGAGGAATTGCGCACGCTCATTCAGAAATCCATCGATAAGTATAAAAATGAAGGTCAACTGGATGATACCGATCTGACCCTGAACGACCTGAAAACCATCGCGGCTTCATTCTATGAGACTTTGCAAAGGTCCTACCATCCCCGCATCCAGTATCCCGAGTTAAAAAACAGCAGGACAGAGCCAGTCAAGGTCACCTTGCCCTCCGATACCAACCATCAAGTCGGAAAGGAGTGAAAATTGATTGACTTTTCCATACCCCAAAAATACCGTTCCACCACCGATACGAAGCGCCTCAATCTGGCATTGGAGACAACTCTCCACCAATTGGGAATCAACCATGATGAGGCAATTACTCTAAAAATTACGGATAATAAATCCATCCAAAAATTGAATCGCCTCTATCGCCAATTCGATGAACCTACCGATGTTTTATCCTTTGAAAATGATTATGTGGATCTCGAGACCGGGATTCATTTTCTCGGAGACATTGTAATTTCCTACGAAAAAGCCCTGATGCAGGCTCAATCGCAGAATCATCTGTTCCAGCAGGAGCTGGAGATGCTACTCATCCATGGTATTCTGCATCTTTGTGGATACGATCATCTGGATGAAGATGAATTTCTTGAGATGAGCCAACAGCAGGACGCGATTCTCTCCGCCATCAATAACCCACTCTTGAAAAGCATCTACCATGATGAGTAGCAACCGACCTTCGTCCAGAGCGCGCGGCGTGATGACGATCGTCCTCAGTCTGATCGGAATGGCATTCGCTCTCGTCCTGGGAATAACCCTTCTGCTAATCCGGCCGAACCTGGTAACCCAATCCAAGTCCATGGTTGGATCGGTTTCTCAGACGCTGACTACCACCCAGTCCGGTCTCAGCCTCATACAGGGCTCTCTGGATGAAGTTGAGACCAGCTCGGAGAAATTGGAAGAGTCACTCGATACTCTGAATACTTCCGTCCGAAACCTTTCTCCTCTGGTCTCGGATGTCAGTGAACTGGTCGGCACGGATATGGTAAATATTGCTACTGATGGTCAAACAACTCTGGAGTCCGCTGCTGAGAGTTCCAAACTGATCGATTCAACCCTCGAATTACTGGCTAAAATACCCCTTCTGCGTCTGGATTACGTCCCGGATGTTCCCCTACACACCACCTTGAAGAATGTCGCTGGCAATTTTGCCACCCTTCCCGAAGTATTAACTTCCATCAAGACCAACCTTGATCAAACATCGGTAGATGTCCAGTCTTTGGGATCAGATATTGCTGCGCTCTCTGTACAAATGGGGGTGATTAAGACCAGCCTGGGTGATGCCCGACCTATTTTCGAGAGTTATCAGGAAACCCTGACCGGCATCCAAGCGTCCACCGCTGAGGCTGAACTTTCCCTGCCCCATTGGATCAACAGCATTACCATCGGCTTGGTGGTCCTTTTTGCCTGGGCGTTCTTATCGCAATTAATGAGGTTTCTTGAGGGTTTGGACTACCTAAAGTCTGGTACAATCCCGTCAGAGCCTGCCCTAAAATCATCCGACCCGGGTAGTGCCAGCGAGTCACAACACAGTATCAAAGGAGATTTGTAAGAGAGCGTATGCAAAAAGATTTTCTCGACATCATTGATTACACCCCAGAGGAGCTGCAATCGTTATTGGATCTGGCAGTTGGGCTAAAAGCGGAATACCAGCATGGCGGAAACCAACCCGTCCTCAAAGGAAAAGTGCTGGCAATGATTTTTCAAAAGCCTTCCCTACGCACCCGGGTCAGTTTTGATATGGCCATGCGCCATCTGGGAGGCGATGCCCTGTATCTTTCTCCCAGCGAAATTGGCTTGGGAAAACGCGAATCGATCGCGGACATTGCTCGGGTGCTGGCAGGCTATGTGCATGGCATCATGGCAAGAGTGTTTGCTCATGACCATGTGCTTAAATTAGCCCAATGGGCGAATATCCCGGTTATTAACGGACTGAGCGATTACAGCCATCCCTGCCAGGCAATGGCAGACGCATTAACCATTTATGAGAATTTTGGTCGTCTCAAAGGCGTTAATGTCACTTATGTCGGCGATGGAAACAACGTAGCGGTTTCACTGATGCAAATTTGCGCCAAGCTTGGTTCAAACTTTACCATTGCCAATCCGGAAGGCTATGGAATGCCTTCGCAGGCAACCACCACAGCGCAAGGAATCGCTGATCAAAGCGGCTCCAAGCTCACTTTCTTGCGTGATCCTCACCAAGCTGTAGAGTATGCTGATGTGATCTATACCGACACCTGGACGAGCATGGGTCAGGAAGAGGAAACCGCCAAGCGGGAGAAAATCTTCCCACCCTACCAGGTGAATGACCAACTGGTATCTGAAGCCAATCCGGATGTGATCGTCATGCATTGTCTGCCGGCGCATCGCAACCAGGAACTGACCGATTCCGTCGCGGACGGTCCTCACTCAAGGATTTTCCCGCAGGCACACAACCGTCTCCATGCCCAAAAAGCCATACTCTACGCACTGATGAAAGGTGACTAACTTGAACTCCCAGTATTACATTGATCTTGAAGATAAATACGGCGCCCACAATTACAAACCCCTCGATGTAGTCCTCACCAAAGGTCAAGGCGTATGGGTGGAAGACGTGGACGGAAAACGTTACCTGGATTGCCTCAGCGCCTATTCCGCCCTCAACCAAGGTCATTGCCATCCCAAGATTGTCAAGGCAATGACCGATCAGATCCAGAATATTGCCCTGACCTCGCGGGCATTCCGCAACGACAAACTTGGCTTGTTTTACAAAAAACTCTCCGACATGACCGGTTACCAGATGAGCCTGCCCATGAACAGCGGCGCTGAAGCGGTTGAAACAGCCATCAAGGTCGCTCGCAAATGGGCATACGTCATCAAGAAGGTTCCCAAGTACGAAGCGGAGATCATCGTAGCCTCAGGGAACTTCCACGGTCGGACGGTGACGATCGTCTCATTCTCAACTGAACCTCTGTATAAGGATGCCTTTGGTCCCTTCACCCCTGGGTTTAAGACTGTCCCCTATGGCGATTTGGAGGCAATTAAGGCAGCCATCACTCCCAACACCGCCGCTGTCATGCTTGAGCCAATTCAAGGTGAGAATGGCGTCATTATTCCTCCGGATGGATACCTTAAAGGTGTTTCCGAAGTGTGTAAAGAAAACGACATCCTTTTCATCGCTGACGAAATTCAAACCGGTCTCTGCCGTACCGGTAAGTTGTTTGCCGCGCAATATGAAAATGTCCGTCCGGACATGACCATCATCGGCAAAGCCTTATCCGGCGGCATGTATCCCATTTCCGCTGTCCTGGCAGATGAACCGATCCTGGGATTGATCGTGCCCTCCGAACACGGCTCCACCTTCGGGGGAAGTCCGCTCGCCTGCGCAGTCGGTCTGGCCGCTTTGGAAGTCCTGGAAGAGGAAAAACTGGCTGATCGGGCTTACGAGCTGGGCAATTACTTCATTGAGCAATTGCGCCTGATTAACAGCCCCCATATTAAGGAAGTTCGCGGTCGCGGCTTGTTGATTGGTGTGGAATTGACACCTGAAGCCGGCGGGGCAAGGAAGTATTGTGAAGCCCTGCAGGCAGAAGGTATCCTTGCCAAGGAAACCCATGAGCATGTGATCCGGTTCGCCCCGCCCTTGGTAATCGATCAAGCCACGCTGGATTGGGCGATCCCACGCATTGCCAAAGTGTTAAGTTAAGCTTGAAAGGCAAATCACCATGAACAGGTTCGCAAAAATTGTCGCAACGTTAGGTCCAAGCAGCGCGGATGAAGCAAAAATCCGTGAGTTGGTGGAAGCCGGTATGGATGTTGCCCGGCTCAACTTTTCCCACGGCTCCCACGAAGATCATGCTGAGAAGGTGCAGATTCTCCGCAAACTTTCTGCCGAACTTGGCAAACCCCTGGCAATTTTGATGGACCTGCAAGGTCCAAAGCTGCGCATTGGCGATCTTCACGCGGATCACCTGAACTTGAAATCCGGGGAGGAAGTCGCCTTGAGCTCTTCTGAAAATCCTGGGAACGTCAGGGATGGTACGGTTTTCATCCCCTTTGACGTTCCCAAGCTCCACGAAGCCCTCAGCCCGGGCAATCACATCCTGATGGACGACGGGCAATTGGAGTTTGAAGTCACCGAGCTCGATGGAGAGACTATTTACGCCAAAGTCATCCTGGGCGGAAAATTAAAATCCCATAAAGGCGTCAACCTGCCCGGATCCAATCTCGATATACCCTGTCTCACGCCCAAAGACCTGGAAGACCTGGAGTTTGGCTTGTCACTGGGTGTTGACCTGGTAGCCATTTCGTTTGTCAAGCAGGCAGCGGATATTTTGACCGTGCGCGAGACCATGCGTAGAATGACCCATGCCAAATTCCTGCCTCCCATTGTTGCCAAGTTGGAACGACCTGAAGCGATTGCGAACCTGGATTCCATTATAGAAGCCACGGATGGGGTCATGGTCGCACGAGGGGACCTTGGTGTAGAGATGTCCCCCGCCGTGGTACCTTCAGCACAAAAAGCCATCATCAAGGCAGCTAATCTGCGGGGTAAGTTCGTCATCACTGCCACCCAAATGCTCGAATCCATGATCAACAACCCCAGACCAACGCGCGCTGAGGCGGCTGACGTCGCCAATGCCATTTTTGATGGCACTGACGCAGTCATGCTATCGGCGGAATCTGCGGCAGGTAAATTCCCTGTGCAGAGCGTAAAAATGATGGACTCGATCATTAGGGAGTCCGAAAAACATTTGGATGAATGGGGTAACCTGGACAGCCTGGTCAACACCACAAAAATTGATGATGTGATTTCGATTTCCCGTGCTGCCAAAGAATTGACCGAAGGTGGCAAAGTTTCCGCCATTGTCGTTTTCACCATTTCTGGCATGAGCGCCTTGTGGATGTCCAAGACCAAACCGCCCGTCCCTATCTATGCATTCACGCCCGAAATTACCACCTACCATTGGCTGGGAATTGCCTGGGGTGTTACTCCGCTGTTGGTTCCCCACGCGGATACGCTCGAGACTATGATCAAGCACGTGGAGACTGCCATCACGTCCTCCACGCCCTTAAGCGCCGGCGATCAGGTAGTGGTGATCACAGGCTTCCCCGTTGGCGAGTTCGGCAAACCCAACCTGATTTTGCTCTACACCATCAGGGGATAACCTACCCCCAACAAGAGCGACAAAAAAGACCGGCAGTTCAAAGGTAGTGGCTATTACTATAAAAAATTCCGTCAGAATTGGTTTCACAGCCGTTTACTTCTGTTATGCCGCAGCGATCAGGCTCCTCTGGTAATACTTCAAGGCTCTGCATCGTTTTCACAATGAAACTTGAGGATGAAGTATCAAATCGCATTATTGAGGAATTAAATCCAGCAATACACTTTTAAGGATTAAATCTTAATATTTGTTAATTTCCAACTTATTTTCAATTGACGATAAACGGCTTCTTTTTCTATCCAATTTTGAAAGAAAGTGTAAATAGAGCGTATCTAGATTAACACTTACTGCAAAATATGTAAATAAGCTCTGTTGTATTTACACTTGATGTAATTCTTACCTGGTATCCATGTGTAAGAAAAAATGACCTACCTCGTGCGTTTGCGATACACAGGCGTAGTGGGTACTTTGAGTTAGATTATAGCGCTTCTCACCTATCAAAGAGATTGCATTCAGGATAATAAAGGCATGATTTGAAATGACACCACCGCAATTAATAATAGTGACAAACCGGGTATTTTATGCAAAACAAACCGAACTTTCGTAACCAAAAAACAAATTGCCAGCCTTATGGTTGCAATCACATGGACAATCAAGAAAGCAAATAAACAGGTCAACCCAAGGTAAATTAAAATTAATGCCATAGCGACAACCACATTCGCCCCGCCCCACTACTTTACCTCCCAAGCAGCCCAAAAGCCAAGGAGCACAAGAGCTGCAAATGGTAAGACTTGACTTGAATTGAAAGATATGCACCCAAAAATAACAATGGGAACCACGTGATCATTCGACCGATCTTTTCCCGTCCAAATATCTGAGATGTTCTTTCTCGCTCACTAACAACTGCAATCAAACCTGCGGGCAGTACCAATGGCCGCTCACCCTGGATTACTCTAAATGTTCCAGCTCTGAGAGATGGAATAATTCTTATGGCGCGTTGCCGGCCTTTTTGATTTTTTATGCTGGCGATCATCAGAATCAGTGAAGCGCTTCGTTAATCCGATCCAGCGCAGCGGCGTTTGGACGAATCCGGTCAGAACTTAGCCGGTTCAGGGGCTCTTCCACCAGGTCAAACAAATCATGCACGGTGGTGTTGGAAGGTTCGATGTAAATCAAGCCGGTGGCGAAATAATGGTTCTTATATGACTCGGTCAAAAGGTCGAGCGCCGTATTTTTGTCGGTCGGATCGTAATCGCGTTGGATTTTCTTGAGCAGGATCGTGGATCCATCATGCAGTTTCACTTCCTTGATGCTACCGTCATCAGATTGCTCTAGTATGATTGGCTCGCGGCGTGGAATGAAGGTAATGTCTTGGATGGGTGCTTCATTTTCACGTCCCCAGGTATACGATTGCAATGCGTCATCGCGATTGTTGAAGGTAACGCAGGGACTGATCACATCGATCACCGCGATCCCATCGTACATGATTGCCGCTTTGATCAGTTCCTTCATCTGCTTGATATCCCCCGAAAAAGCGCGCGCCACAAATTTGGCGCCGCTGATGAGGGCTTCCATGCACAAATCCAGCGGCGGCAGGTAATTTTTTCCCTGATGCCTGAGTTCCAATCCCAGATCGGACGTGGCGGAAAACTGTCCCTTGGTTAGACCATAAACACCGTTATTCTCGATCAGGTAGACCATGGGAACATTGCGCCGGATGAGGTGTTTGAAATGCCCCAAGCCGATGCTGGCAGTATCACCATCTCCTGAAATGCCCAGGATTTTGATGCGGGTATCGGCAAACGAAGCGCCGGTCGCCACGGGGGGCATCCGGCCATGCAGACCGTTGAATCCGAACGACCGCTGCAAAAAGTAATTCAAACTCTTGCTGGAGCAGCCAATGCCGCTAAACTTAGCCACCATCTCAGGCATCAGTCCAAGTTCATACACGGCGGTTTGCACCTGATTTGAAACAGTATTGTGCCCGCAACCGGGGCACAAGGTGGATGGTTTGCCGCGGTAATCAATCGGTGATAAGCCGACCAAGTTTCGTTCCACCTTTTGTGCTTGTACGTTATCCATTTTACCTCTGCTCCCTGGCAAGAATTTGATCCTTGGCCCAAATGGCGGTCATCGGCAGACCGCCAATCTCCGTGATGGAGATCAGCTTCTCGTAATGTTGTGAATCTTCCAATTTCAAGATCGAACACAGTTGACCGTCGCGGTTTAATTCCAGGACATAACAGCGTTCGTGACTGCCAATAAAGCCATGCACCTGATCGTTACTCGGCAGCGAGCGGATGCGCAAGTAATCCACTGGCAAGCCCGCCTCCGCCAGCATATCTTGAGCTTCGCTCATTGCCGGCTCGGTGGAGCCCATGCCGATCAGCCCAATCCTGGCACCTTCTTTTTCCCTGATTACCGGTGCAGGCAGGTCTTTCACCACATTTTGTAGCTTCTTCTTTATTCTGAGCAGCATATCTGTCCAGTTTTTGGGATCCTCGCTGTAATTGCCATAGACATCATGACCGGTACCCCGGGTGAAATACGGCGCGGCCGGGTTTTGATTGCCCATGACCGTGCGGTAAGGAATCCCATCCCCATCAAAGTCAAGGTAGCGCCCCCATTTGCCTTCAAACCTGGCCATGTCTTCCTCCCAGATGATTTTCCCCCGGTCAATCGGTCGGTCTGGATAGTCGAATTTTTTGGTGATCCATTGGTTCATCCCCAGGTCCAGGTCACTCAAAACGAAAATGGGGGTCTGGTAATGCTCAGCCAGATCGAAAGCCTTCCAACCGAATTCAAAACATTCATTAACGCTCCCCGGGATAAGGATAACGTGGCTGACGTCCCCGTGTCCCAGATAATAAACCATGGAAAGATCTCCCTGGGCGGTTCGGGTGGGCAAACCCGTGCTCGGACCAACCCGCTGGACATCCCAGATTACAACTGGTGTTTCGGTAAAGTATGCCAGACCAACGTTTTCCGTCATCAGGCTGAGCCCCGGACCGGAGGTGGAAGTCATCGCCCTAAGCCCCGCCCAACCAGCGCCAATGGCAGCACCTATAGCCGCCAATTCATCTTCCACCTGTAAAATCGCGCAGGTGTTCTTACCAGATATGGGATCTTTGCGCAGATTTGGATTGTGAACGATCATGTCCTCCACCATGCTTGAGGCTGGCGTGATGGGGTACCAGGAGCAAAACTCCACCCCACCAAAAAGCGATCCCAAGGCTCCGGCATTGTTGCCGTCCGTCAGGATGCAATCATCGAGAGGAGGAAGTTGCCGCACATAAAAACGATCCCGCTTCTCAAGATTGGCAGCCGCCCACTCATATCCAAGCTTTACCATGTTCAAGTTCGATTCGGCCGCGGCAGGCTTGGAAGCAAAGTGTTTGCCTAAAGCATAGGCAATACTCTCCAGAGTGATGCCAAGCACTTGACCCACGATGCCAACATAAGTCATGTTCTCCATATAATCGCGCATGTTGCGGGGAACACCCGCCTGTTTGACCAGGGATCGGATGGGCATGGGATAAAAGATCAGGTCACTTCTGGCATCTGCAGGTTTCTGGATATGATCCGCGTAAAAAATCACCCCTCCTTCAGGAAGATAAGTGAGATCCTCCAGGAAGGTTTCCTGATTCATCGCAACAATAATGTCATCGTAGGGTACCCTGCCGATGTAACCCTTTTCTGATGCCCGGATCACGAACCAGGTCGGCAGCCCCTTGATATTGGAGGGAAAGATGTTTTTTCCTGAAGTAGGAATCCCCATTTTGAATAAGGCACCATACAGGGTACTGTTAGCAGTCGCACTGCCGGAGCCGTTTACGGTACAAATCGTCATGCAAAAATCATTGACGATCGGTGCCAATCCATCCTGAGATTTTGTGTCAGCCATAATCATTGCAAATTCTCTCCTCTTCATTCGAATCGCTGCTGTAATTCCGCCTTTTTGCGCTGTTTGAATAAGTCCATATGGGCTGTCAGTGCCTGAAATCCTTTTTCAAATTCACGCGCTTCCAACGCGTCAACAATGCGTTGATGGTAATTCCAGACTGTTTCCAGATAGTTTTGATCCAGGTAGTAGTTGACTTCCGCCTGTGCGTACAATTCCCAATAAGTCTCCAATATGCTGAGAACAACCGGATTGTTCAATCGCTGAAAGATGGTCAGGTGAAAAGCGCGATGTTCCGACTCGGGCACCTGGATCGGTTGCTCATGAATTTTCTGGGTGGCAGTCTTAACCAGCTGGTTAAGACTGGCGATATCAGGTCTGTTGAGCAGCGCAGCCGCTTCGTACCAGTAACTTGTTTCAACATGTTTCCGCAGATCACCGTAAGACTCAAATAGGTGGGGCTGCACTTTGATGCCATAACGCATGCCAAGTTCTAGGGGTTGGGTCAGGGAAAAAGCACGGGTTTGAATTCCCACCTTTGGTTTCACATCCACAAAACCAAGGCTCCTCGCCACTTCCAATTGTTCCCGGACGCTTGAAACACTGATCCCCAGTTCCTGGCTCAACTCAGGAATACTTGGAATTTTGGCATGCTTCTTGGAAGCTTCAGCCAGATATTCAAGTAGATCAACTTTGATTTTTGGGTTCATTGTGATTAATCTGATTAATCGTATTATTGATCTGGATTATACTTCTGTCTCATCGAATCAGTCAAGTTGTACAAGCATCTGGCGGCAATTCTCACTATGGATTTGTCAAAATCCATCCAAAGTAATTTTCGTAAATCAAGTGACCACTGACGAGGCTTATTTCATCTAAACGAACAAACCGCTTGAAACACGCTTCGTCTGGACGAAAGTGATAGGAATATTGAGGTAATGTTGCCAGAATCCCCAAAGAGCTTTTCCATATTGAGAATTGCTGAGTATCTGGCCATTTTGTGAGATATATCGTTAAGACTCAGCCATTGGTCCCCTTGTCTGGCTCAATCAGGGTCAATTTGTCTGTATTTGATGCGTTTCCTGTCGTTAAGCGCGTCTGTACGGTAAAATCTAAGTTCTTATTGCCATTATTGAGGCGTGTCATCATCTGTCTATGAGTATTAGCGAATTTTCAATTCCATTCCGGTATAAAACCAACCGCTCCACTCCATTCACTTGGATCTGGTCTCATACGCTTCATCATTGGGCAATCTTCGTGGTTGCCATGATTGGTGCCATTGGCAATGCTGCCCTCGCGTCTGTTCCAGCAGTTCAATTTGGCACCGTTTTTACCAACCTCACCAGTGGCTCGCCCGCCATGCCCACCATCGTGCGCTCCGCTGTGATCATCGGGTTATCCCAGGTTGCCCGCGGTGTGTTCCAATTCCTGCGCAACTATGGCTTTGAGGTCACCGCTCAGCGAATCGAGAGGGATGTGCGGGAGGAGTTTTACATCAGTCTGCTTGGCAAGAGTATGACTTTTCATTCCCTGCAATCCATCGGAGACCTGATGGCGCGGGCGACTAATGATATTCGGGAGGTCAATTTCCTCTTCAGCCCCGGCATCAATATGGTCTTCGGTTCCATCAATTTTCTTTTCATCCCGCTGATCATTGGACCTCAAATTCATCCCGCCTTGATTCTGACCCCATTGCTTTTCATCATTGCCTACTTCATTTCGATCGTTCACTACTTGAGAATTCTCAAACCCATCACGGATCGGGTTCGATCCAGTTTTGGATTGATGAACAGCCGTCTGGCGGAAGCCATTGACGGCATCGAGACTGTCAAAGCCGCCGCCCAGGAAGACTCTGAGATCAAGCTGTTTGAGAAAAATATCAAATCCTACCGGGATGCCAGTGTTGAACAGGGTGATGTGGAAGCCAAATTCCTTCCGTTGCTCCTGCTTGCCATGGCGATGGGTTTCGGTTTGCTGCACGCTTTGCTGCTCTTCCAAAAAGGTGAAATTCCTTTGGGAGGGGTCATTTCTTATTTCAGCGCCCTGTCCCTGCTGGGGTTCCCCACCAATACCTCCATTCACTCGTACTCACAGATTTCTCTGGGTATTGCCGGTGCTCGCAGGTTATTGAGCGTCATGAACCTGGAGAACAACCTGGATCAGAACGATGCCGGCTACAACCAGCCCATGCACGGAGAGGTCGTCTTCAATAATGTCAACTTTTCCTACAATCAAAAAAAGACTATCCTGGAGCATATCAATTTTCAAGTATCCCCGGGTCAGACGGTTGCCATTGTGGGTCAAACCGGCTCTGGAAAAACCAGCCTGGTGCGCCTGATCAACCGAACTTATGACCCTGATCAAGGTCAGGTTTTGATCGATAACCACGATTTGCGGGAATGGAAGTTGGACAGCCTGCGCAGTCAGATTTCCATTATCGAACAGGATATTTTCCTTTTTTCGAAATCCATTCACGAGAATATTGCCTTCGGAAAGCCCGATGCGACCCGAACAGAGGTCGAAGAGGCCGCCAAAAAAGCCCAGGCACATGAGTTTATTAGCACCATGCCAGATGGCTATGACACGGTGATTGGCGAGCGCGGGGTAACCCTATCCGGCGGTCAGCGCCAAAGGATCGCTCTTGCTCGGGCATTTTTGACCGACCCAAAAATTCTCATCCTGGATGATTCAACCAGTGCGATCGACAGCAAAACCGAAGATGAAATTCAAAAAGCCATCCAAACCGCCTCGGAAGGACGGACAACTTTCATTATTACCCATCGGCTTTCACAAATCCGTTGGGCTGATCAGATCATCGTCATGCGTCAGGGAACGGTGTCAGACATCGGAACTCATGCTGAATTGATGCGCTCCTCCAGGTCGTATCGCAATATTTTCACGGAAGCTTAGGAAAATTATGGGATTTGCTTCTGGATTGGCAAGTGAAACCTACGACAGGCAGTACAGCAACAAAACATTGCTTGGTCGTATTTGGGCTTATGCCAAACCCCACCGTAAGAAAATCATCCTCATTGTGATCGCGGTGATTTTACAAGGGACTTTGGGAGCCCTGCCGCCTGTGCTTGTCTCCAAAGTCCTGGATGAAGGCATCGCCGGCATACCTGATCAAGCTGCGTTTTTCGCGCTGACAACAGCTGTGATCATCATTGAAGTCCTGGGATTTGTGCTTTACTACGTCAACCACCGGCTGCTTGCCCGCGTGATTGCTGATATTGACCGGAGCCTCTCCACCGATGCCTTCGCAGCATCTATGCACCAGGATATGGCTTTTCACGATGTTTATTCCTCCGGCAGAATTGTCTCCAGGATCACGACCGACACGAGGGATTTTTCCACCCTCATCACCCTCACCATGGATGTAGCCAACAGTGCTATGCAATCCCTGGTGACTGCCATCATTCTTCTGACCACCGAATGGCGCCTGGCAATGGGCTTGTTTCTTATCATCCCCGTCATCATAACCATTGTCTCAGTCTATCGTAATCTTGCCCGCAAGGTCACCCGGCAGGGGATGCGTGCCATGGCGAGCGTAAACGCCACCATCAAAGAGACCATCAGTGGAATTGCCGTGGCAAAGAATTTCCGGCAGGAGGAGAGCATATACAAAGACTTCCAGTCCTCAAACGAAACTTCATACAAAATGAATGTTAAACGCGGATTGGTGCTTTCGATCGTCTTTCCCACCACAAGAACCCTGGGTGGATTGGCAATTGCCCTACTGGTGTACTACGGGGCGCTTTCCGTGATCCAAGGCTTGATCACAGCCGGCGCCTGGTATATGTTTGTGCTCAGCACAGACCGCTTCCTGATGCCAATCCTCAGCATCACCTCCTATTGGACGCAGGTTCAAACCGGACTTTCTGCCGCAGAGCGCATTTTTGCCTTGATCGATGCTGAACATACAGTGATCCAAACGGGAAGTTACGTGCCCACCCACTTCAAAGGCAAAATAGATTTCAATCATCTCAATTTTCATTATGGCAATGGCACTGAGGTGCTTAGGGATTTTGACCTGCACATCCAGGAAGGGGAGAACGTCGCCATCGTCGGTCATACCGGCGCGGGCAAATCCTCCATCGCCCGCCTGATTGCCAGGTTTTATGAGTTCCAGGGCGGTGAATTGCTGATAGACGATCGGGATATCCGCTCTTATGACCTGCAGGGCTTACGGCAGCACATGGGTCTGGTGACACAGGTTCCATTTTTATTTGAAGGCTCCGTCGAAGAGAATATCCGCTTCTCCCAACTTGGTATCACCAAGGATGAGATCCTGGCGCTGGCTCACCAGATCGGGGATGGGGAGTGGCTTGAAACGTTTTCGAAAGGGCTCGAAACAGGCGTGGGAGAACGTGGTTCTCAAATCTCCATGGGTCAGCGTCAATTGGTAGCCCTGATGCGCGTGCTGGCCCAACAACCGTCAGTGTTCATCCTGGATGAAGCCACTGCCAGCATTGACCCCTTTACTGAAAAGCAGATTCAAAGTGCGCTTAACCTGATCCTGAAACAGTCCACCAGTGTCTTGATAGCTCATCGCTTATCGACCGTTCAATCCGCGGACCGGATCATTGTGTTGCGTGAAGGCGTTATCATTGAAGAAGGCAACCACAAGCAGTTATTGCTTCAAGGCGGGCATTATTCCGAGCTCTATAATACGTATTTCAGGCATCAAAGTTTGGACTATGTAGAAAAAGTGGGTCAGCAATTTGGTGGGCATCGGCCCAAAACCATCCGAGACGGGCCTTCTCAGATTTGACTTTTTAGCTTTCGACTTTTACCAACCGGCATGATGATACAATTTTCCACAATTACCCGTTCAATGGATTTTTCGATTTCCGGGAACGAATTGACCATTGCATTCATCATTCTTGTGTGGGAAGGTAATATAAACCATTACTATACAACAGACCCTATGATCTGTTTAGGAGTGAATTAAGTGACAAAAATAGTTGTCGCACTTAGCGGAGGAGTGGATAGTTCAGTCGCAGCAGCCCTTTTAGTGGAGCAAGGTTTTGATGTTACAGGGGTAACCATGCGCCTGTGGAGCGAACCGGGATGTGAGCAGGAAAATCGTTGCTGTACCCCCGAGACCAGACAAATTGCGAAACAGGTGGCAGATAAACTGAATATTCCGTTCAAAGTCCTTGACGCTGAAGAAGTCTTCCGCAAACAGGTCGTTCAATCATTCCTGGATGGGTATCAACGCGGGGAAACTCCCAATCCCTGCATCTTCTGCAACCGTTATGTCAAGTGGGGATTCTTGCTCTCTTTTGCGGAGAGTATTGGGGCTCCGTATATTGCAACCGGTCATTATGCCCGGGTGACACGTGCGGAAAATGGTCTTTACGAACTTTGGAAGGGCGTAGACCCGTCGAAGGATCAGGCCTATATGTTGAGTATGCTCAATCAGGAACTCCTTTCACATTCCATCTTCCCATTGGGAAATTATTACAAAACGCAAATCCGGCAACTTGCCAGGGAACTGGATTTGCCTGCTGCGGATCAACCCGAAAGCCAGGACCTTTGTTTTTTAGGAAAAAGTGATTATCGGGTTTTTCTACGGAAATATGTTCCTCAAGTTGCCCAACCTGGTCTGATTGAAAACCAGGAGGGAATGGTTTTGGGAGAACATCAAGGGCTTGCCTTTTACACGATTGGTCAACGAAAAGGGCTGCCATCTTCCACTCGACCACTGTATGTTTTGGAAAAAAAGTTGTCTGACAACGTGTTAATTGTGGGCTTTGAGGAAGAATTAGGAAAGGAAGTGTTTGAAGCGTACCCAGTCAATTGGATTGCGGGTGAAATCCCATCGGCACCCATGCACTTGGAAGTAAAAATACGTTTTAAGGCACAGCCCGCACCGGCTTTGGTTACGCCAAAGGAAGACGGAAGCATTCATGTGCAGTTAAGCACTCCACTACGCGATATTTCAGCAGGACAGATGGCAGTGTTGTATCGTGGGGAGCAAGTAACAGGTGGAGGGTTGATCCGTTGATCACAATTTCCTTACCCTAATCCTGAGTTTTCGTACAAAACCAAAAGCACATACCAATCTAACAGAAATTCATAAACACCAGAAGTAAAGCCGTCAAGTTCTGCCGGATTCTTTCTGGTGATATGGAAAAAGCTGAAACACAAATTATCGTTAAGCAGGCTGTCTCACTCTGATCGCAGACGGTAAGGTATGGATGGATAAGCTTTGTACACCCAATCAGGTAGACTGTCTGGCTGTCGGCTTCTTGTTTAGTGAAGGTCTGATCCAATCAAAAGAGTCGCTGACCAATTTTCATGTGGTGAAAGCGGTGAATATATTGAAATCAGGACGTACAAAGGCTTTCCAAGCCTGACGACTGGCGGAAAGCCGCATGGGTCGAACAATCCACTTAGTTATTGGCAGGAAACATAATCTCCTCAAAATCGAAATGATGGCTTAACCAGTTTCGGAAGAATTCTCTTCAGAATGCTTGACTTAAAACCTCATCCGGCTAAAATAATCTTAAGATTACTTGGTTGGGAAGAGCCCTGCCCTCAGGCACCGAAGGGGCAAACCTGCAAACAACAGGTGAAACTCTCAGGTAAACAGACCCAATCAATGGCTCCTCTGAAGTTGCCAAAATCAAGACGTGAATGACAGAGGCACATGTATCCATGTGCTTCTTTTAATTTTCAAAAATACAAGGAGTGAAAAATGATTTTCCCAAAAGATTTGAAGTACACAAAAACTGATGAGTGGGTAAAAGTTGAAGGTGGAATCGCCACCATTGGAATTTCCGATTATGCCCAATCCTCCCTCTCGGACGTGGTCTACCTCGAATATGCCATGGAACCTGGTGATGTTGTCAAAGCTGGAGACAACCTGGGAACGGTCGAATCGGTCAAAGCCGCATCTGACGTGAGCATCCCGGTCAGTGGTACGGTGACTGAAATCAACGAAGCACTCCCTGACACTCCAGAAGTGCTGAACAAGGACCCCTACCAGGCTGGTTGGTTGATCAAACTCAAGCTGAACGACCCTGATGAGCTTCAGACGCTGATGGATTCGGAAGCCTATGAAGCTTACTGCCAGGAACGTTAAGCCTATGTATACACCTCACACGCCAAGAGATGTGGGGGTAATGCTCAAATCCATCGGAATCGAGAAGGTCGAGGATCTGTTTACGGAAATCCCCGAAAAATATCGCTTTCCCGATTTGAAGCTACCCCCGGCACTGACAGAACCCGAAGTCCGCGGCGAACTCGAATCCATCGCCACTGCCAATGGCAACACCAAGGACATGCTTTGCTTTCTCGGAGCAGGGGCTTACGACCACTATACTCCAGCGGCTGTGGATATGCTCCTGCAGCGGGGTGAGTTTTATACCGCCTACACGCCCTACCAGCCGGAAATATCCCAGGGGACGCTGCAGGCAATCTTTGAGTACCAGAGCCTGATCTGCAATCTTACCGGGATGGATGTCTGCAACGCCTCCCATTACGACGGCGCAACCGCTGCCGCGGAGGCAGTCATCTTGGCTTACCACCACTTCAAAGGCAAACGCAATAAAGTGCTGCTCTCCCGTGCTGTCAATCCCCAATACCGACAGGTAATCCGTACCTATATGCGCGGAGATGCCGACCTGCAAATCGTCGGCGACGACCCTGAAACCGGCCTCGATGCCGATATGGCGAACCTGATCGCCCAGATAGACGCGGATACAGCCCTGGTACTCGTGCAATACCCGGATTTCTTTGGTCGCGTCATCGATTACACACCGCTGATCGAAACCGCTCATGCGCAAGGCGCGTTGGTCGCTGTTGCGGTCAACCCAACCGCGCTCGGGGTTCTGACCCCACCCGGCGAGATCGGTGCCGATATTGTCCTGGGTGAAGGGCAGCCCCTGGGTATCCCGCTTTCTTTCGGCGGTCCTTACCTGGGTATTTTCGCGGTAAAAAATTCTCTTCTGCGCAAAATTTCCGGGCGTTTGGTCGGCCGGACGGTGGACGTCAACGAACAACTCGCCTACGTGCTCACCCTCACCGCTCGTGAACAACATATCCGCCGGGAAAAAGCCACTTCCAATATCTGCAGCAACCAAGGCCTGATGGCGCTTGCTTCCACCATTTATATGAGCCTGCTTGGTAAGCGCGGTTTTGAAGCCGTCTCCAACTTGTGTTATCAAAAAGCTCATTATGCTGCCACGCAGGTTTCCAGCATCCAAGGTTACCAACAGGTCTTTCCCGAAATACCCTTCTTCCATGAATTTGTCATCCATTGCCCTGAGCCAGCCGAGCACTTGCTTGAAGATCTGCGTGCCTATGACATCTTGGGCGGTTACGACTTGAGTAAGGATTACCCGGAATTGGAAGGCTGCCTGTTGATGGCAGTGACCGAGAAGATCAATAAAGACGATATTGATTTGCTGCATGACGCTCTCATCGAGGTGACCCATGACTGAACCTAACGTTTACGAATTATCTTCGTCTGGTCGTTTGGGTTTCCAATTCCCCGAATCGGACGTGCCCGTGACGGAAGTGCCCGCAGCCTTCCGCCGAAAAGACCTGCCATTGCCGGAAATGTCTGAAGTGGACGTCGTGCGCCATTTTACCCGCCTATCCCAAAAAAACTATGCGATTGACCTTGGTTTTTATCCGCTCGGTTCCTGCACCATGAAGTACAACCCCAAGATCAATGAGGTCACTGCGCGCCTGCCCGGATTCGTTTTCACCCACCCGCTTCAACCCGCTGATACCGTGCAGGGCAACCTTTACCTAATGTACACCCTACAGGAATGGCTGAAAGAGATCAGTGGTTTTGCTGGCGTTACGCTTCAGCCGGCAGCCGGAGCCCAGGGGGAGCTTACTGGAGCCTTGATCATCCAAAAATACCATCAGGATCGCGGCGACCTTAATCGCAAGCGCATCCTGATCCCTGATTCCGCCCATGGCACCAACCCAGCCACTTCGGCGATGAGCGGTTTTGAAGTGGTATCCCTGCCCTCCGACAGCCGTGGAAACGTTGACCTGGAAGCACTCAAGAGTCTTTGTGACGAAACCCTGGCTGGCTTGATGTTCACCAACCCCAACACCCTGGGCCTTTTTGATGAGCACGTGGTGGATGTGATCAACCTGGTCCATCAAGCCGGCGGGCTGGTCTATGGAGATGGTGCCAACTTGAATGCCCTCTTGGGCATCGTCAGACCTGGCGATCTGGGCTTCGACATCATGCACTTCAACCTGCACAAGACCTTCGCCACCCCCCACGGTGGCGGCGGACCCGGCTCAGGGCCAGTAGCGGTCAGCCAGAACCTGGTGGATTACCTGCCGGATCCGGTGATTGAAATCGTTGAACCGGGTGAGGGTGACACCCCGCCTCTTTATGGCTATGCGCAACCCACGAAAACCATCGGCAGGATGAAGTCCTTCCATGGGCATTTCGGCGTGCTGGTGCGGGCTTACACTTATATTGCCATGCTCGGCAAGGATGGGCTGCGCAACGTCTCCGAAATGGCAGTTCTAAACGCCAACTATCTGCTGCACAAACTTAAGGGCACCTATACCCTGCCCTATGATCGCTCATGCATGCACGAATTTGTGCTGGAGGGAATGTGGAAGGACCTGCCGGATATTCGCGCCCTGGATATTGCCAAGCGCCTGATGGATTACGATTTCCATCCACCCACAAATTACTTCCCGTTGATCGTGCATGAGGCTTTGATGATCGAACCGACCGAAACCGAATCGCTTGAGACGTTAGACACCTTTGCGGACGCCATGCTCAAAATTGCTGATGAGGCTCGCACCAATCCCGAACTCCTGCATGAAGCTCCCCACCATACGCCTGTGCGCCGCTGCGACGAACTCAAAGCCGCCCGCGACCTGGTTCTGCGTTGTGATCCGGTAAAACCACAGGAAAACTAAACAAGTTATAGCAAAAGCCAGAGGGACTATCTTCCGGCTTTTTGGTTTAAGCATGATCAATTGATGATAAGAGTCACCGGGCAGTGATCCGAACCCATGACCTCATCATGGAGGACCACGTCCTGAGCTTTTGGCACCAGCGCCTCGCTGATTAGGAAATAATCCAAACGCCAGCCGATGTTCTTGGCGCGCGCATTCATGCGGTAGGTCCACCAGGTGTAGCCGGCTCTGGTCGGGTAAAGATGCCGGTAAATATCGACAAAACCATGCTCCAGGAACTTATCAATCCATACGCGTTCTTCTGGAAGAAAACCGGTGTTTTTTTCATTGTCCTTGGGTCTGGCAAGATCAATCTCATTGTGGGCGGTATTGAAATCACCAGTGATGATGACCTGCTCCCTTCTGGCATGGTGCTGGTCACAAATGTCCAGCAGGTGGGCATAAAAATCCAACTTAAAGGGGACCCGAAGGTTTTCCTCCCCGCCGTTCGGAAAGTAAATGTTGTATAAGTAGAAGTCAGGGTACTTCAATCGAATCACGCGACCTTCGCTGTCGAATTCTGGAAAACCCAACCCGGTGGAGATGCTCTCAGGTGCAACGCGGCAGAAGACAGCCGTCCCGCTGTATCCCATCCTTTCAGCTGGATTCCACACGGAGGAAAAACCCTTTATTTCCCGCAGTTCCTCAGCCAACTGTTCCGGTTTGACCTTGATTTCCTGCAGACACAGGATATCCGGTTGATGCTCCTCCAGCCATTCGAAACCATTCTTGTTCAATACAGCCCGGTATCCATTGACATTCCAAGTTGTGATCTTCATCTGTACCAACCTTTTATGACCTTTCAAGCCTATGGTAAACTTATCGGTTGAAATATGATTATGCTTACCAGGAAACAACATAAATGCAATTTGCGCAAGGTGCTCTACGCTCTTTTAATACTGCCAATTATACTGGCATCGGCCGGACAGGCACCTGCTAAAGCACAAAGCGAGACTTTGCCGGAGTACGTGGTTCAATCTGGTGATTCGCTATATGCCATCGCCTTGCAGTTCTATACTACCATCGACGAAATCATGCGGGTGAATGGGCTTACCGATTCCAACGTCTTGAACATCGGCGACCACCTCAAAATCCCAGGATTGGAAGGCTTGCAAGGCACACTGACCTCTGACTATGTTCCTTTGGGTGCTAATCTACGCAGTTTGAGCCGGCGTACTCAATCAGACACTGCCAGCCTGATCAGGCTTAATAAGTTCACCAGCCCCTCGGAGTTGTTCATTGGCCGCAAGATCATCATCACGACCTCCGAAGCGACCCAGTCCATGGAGACCTTGCCGTCCTTGCTGCCAGGTCAGTCATGGATGGAACTCGCCATTTTGAAAGGGCAAAACCCCTGGTCTTTGGCTCGTGTGAATAACCTGGCTTCCCCGACCAGCAGTCTTCCCATGGATACTTACTATGCCCAGTCGGCGACGGATTCGCCCAACAATCTCGCCATTCCTGGCATAAAATCCATGGTGATCGATAACCTGCCACTGATTCAAGGAAGCACCTTCGTTATCAAGGTGGATAGCGAGGAACCGGTGCAGCTTTCTGCCAATCTGGCAGGAACTGAACCAGTTTTCTTCCCGACCGACGATGGTGGACAGATTGCTTTTGGCGGGATCAAGGCTTTATTGGAACCAGGCGCTTATCCCCTCACCATCGAAGTAAAGACCTCCGATGAGGTGAATTACCGCTTCGATCAATGGGTCTTGGTGGATTCAGGCAACTTTGAAACCGATGCGACCCTTCAGGTCGACCCGAGCACTATCGAATCGGATAATGTCAAAGCGGAAGACGCAGTTTTCCAGGAGATTGTGAGTAAAGCCACCCCCATTCAACAATGGGAAGGCATGTTCCTTTATCCTGTCGAAGGATCGGATTGTGTCCGCTCCAATTTTGGCAGCCGCCGCACCTACAATAACGACAACAAAATTTATTATCACACCGGACTGGACATAGGGTATTGCAATGGCATTGATGTGTTTGCTCCAGCTAAAGGGACGGTGGTGGCTGCCCTCCCTGAACAAATCGTCAGGGGAAATGTGATCGTGGTTGATCACGGCTTGGGTGTTTTTTCCATTTATATGCACTTGAAAGAGATGCTCGTCCAGGTAGGTGATGTGGTTGAACCAGGTCAATTAATCGGTTACATTGGCACCACCGGGAGGTCCATTGGACCGCACTTGCATTTTGAGGTTGATATTAATGGTATCCCGGTCAATCCGGTTGCCTGGTTGAATCGGACTTTTCCGTAAAAGAAAAGCAGACAAAAGATTGTCTGCATGATGCGCTGGGGGGGATTTGAACCCCCACGCCTTGCGGCACATGGCCCTCAACCATGCCTGTCTGCCAGTTCCAGCACCAGCGCGTGGATAGAAATTATATCTGGAGTACCTTGATTGTCAAGCAGGTCCTACGAAATGAGGAATGATTGAAAACAACCATTGTTTTAGACGCGATGGGCAGTGATAACCGCCCGGGACCCGAATTGGAGGCGGCCGTGCAAAGCTCCAACGAATTCGGGATCAAAGTCATCTTGGTTGGCGATGAAAAGGCCCTGAATGAAGGCTTGGCTGAGCAGCCAGGTGACAAATCCCACGTCCGCATCGTGCACGCTTCAGAAGCACTGGAAATGAGCGACCATATCCAGGAAGCCAGGGCAAAAAAGAACAACACCATGCAGGTCGGTATGAACCTGGTGAAAGCGGGGGAAGCCCAGGCTTTTGTCACCGCGGGAAACACCGGTATGGCTATGTTTTTCGGTGCCAGAACATTCGGCCTGATCCCCGGCGTGATCCGCCCCTGCTTGTGTGCCACCTTCCCGGTTAAAGGCGGCAAATGTGTCATCGTGGATATCGGCGCCAACGCGGAATGCCGCCCGGAATTCCTGGTGCAGTTTGCCCAAATGGGCTCGGTCTATTCCAATCTGATGATCAAGATTCCCAATCCGCGTGTCGGCCTGCTTTCCAATGGCGAAGAAGAGGGCAAAGGCAATGAGCTGGTCAAAGCCACCGGACCCCTCATGTGGACGGCAGTGCCGGGTTTCGTGGGCAACATCGAAGGCAAGGAGCTCTTTGCTGGTCAGGTCGATGTGGCAGTGACAGACGGATTTACCGGAAATATTTTACTAAAGTCCACAGAAGCTGTCTCCAAATTGATTCTCGAGACGCTTAAATCCGAGTTGATGAGTTCCACCCGCACGAAAATCGGTGCCATGTTGTCCAAACCGGCCTTTGCCTCAGTTAAAAAGATGCTCGACCCATCAGAAACAGGCGCCGCTCCTCTTTTAGGAATTGACGCGCTGATATTTGTCGGGCACGGTCGTTCGGATGCCCGGGCGATGGTCAACGCCGTAAATCAAGCCAAGATGGCGGTTGAATCAAATTTGCTCAATTCCCTGCGAAATGCCATAAAAATAATCCCTCAAGGAGATATCAGTAAATGAAACTTATTATCAATGAACCACTGATCAAGAAAAACAAGACCATCGGACAGGTGGCGACCTTTGCAAGCCTGGCGGTTCTGGTTTTGGGCTTGGTGTTTGCCTTTGGCAAGGACATGACCAAGATTCTGTGGTCCTATGCTGCATTAATTGTTGGCTTTGTCCTTTCCCAGGTAGGTATGTTTTTCACCAATCGTTATGGCAGGACTCCGCGATTTGACGAGATTTTTGCCAGTGCCTTTGAAAAACTCCGCCATGACTACAGTTTTTATGTATTCTCCAGTCCAGTCCCGATGGTGCTGCTAGGTCCTTGTGGGTTCTGGGTGCCGGTTCCGATTGTTGCGGGCGGCAAGATTTCCTACCAAAAAAACAAATGGCGGCAGGAAGGCGGCAATTTCATGATGAAGTTTGTGGGTCAGGAAGGGATCGGCAAGCCTGATCAGGACGCCAAAGCTGACGTAGAAGCTCTGCAAAAATACCTGGCAGACAAAGGAATTCCCATTGATCAACAGCCGCCCATCAGGCATATTTTGGTCATTCTGATGAAAAATACTGAACTTGGCGATGTTTCTCAAGCGCCTATCCCTGTGGTTGAACTTCAGGATCTCAAGCGCTATATCCGCCGCGTTGATCGTGAGGAATGCACCACCCCCATCAGCGAAGAAGAGTTGGTAAGATTAAACTCTGTGATGGAAGAATTCGGAAAAAAGAACTCCTGAATCAGGGGGTCTTTTCATCCAGGCCTACATACTTTCGTAAAAGATTGACCTCTTTTGGGGTGAGATGCCGCCATTCACCGGTCCGGAGTGATCCGAGTTTGAGCGTGCCTATGCGCACCCGCTTTATTTGACCAACCGGCAGACCAATCCTGGCGCCGGTTTTGCGAATCTGCCTTTTTTTGCCTTCGCGCATAATGATCCGCAGCCAGGTTCCATTGTTGGCATTGCTAATGACTTCCACCTTGGCAGGCAGGGTGCGGTAACCATCTTCCAGCACAACTCCGCGCCTCCAAATTTGTAATTGCTCGTCATCAGGCTGGGTGATCACAAACACTTCGTATTCTTTTTCGTGTTCATAGCGTGGATGTGTCAGACGATTTGCCAACTCGCCATCGTTGGTCATTAAAATTAAACCTTCGCTGTCCAGATCCAACCGCCCCACAGCAAACAACTGCTCAGGGATGTCAATCAAATCATTGACGGTCGGCTTGGGATGGGTATCGTCAATATCCGATAAATATCCTTTGGGTTTATTCAAGGCAATGTAAATCTTCTTTTGCTGGGATCGGACCAACTTGCCGTCCACCATAATGCTGTCGTTTTCAGGATCGGCTTTATCTCCCAAGTGGATGACCTTTCCATTAACTTTTACCCGCCCGGCATCAATAATGGTTTCACAAGCCCGGCGTGAGCCAAATCCCGCCGCTGCCAAAATCTTTTGTACACGTTCTTCTGTCATCAGTCTTTCAATATCCTCTGTTCAGTAATTGCTTTTGCTGGTTGACCAGGTTTCAAACCCTCCAGATCAACCTTCGGCAGTTGATCAAGTGACTCCAATCCAAAGTACAGTAAAAAGTCTGGTGTTACGCCGTAGAGTATGGGGCGCCCTGGAGCCTCAGACCGACCTAATTCTTCAATCAGACCTTTGGATAATAGGCTTCTCACCACAGTATCGCTATTCACCCCACGAATACTGTCAATTTCCGGGCGGGTCGCAGGCTGTTTATACGCAATAATCGCCAACACCTCCAATGCGGGTTGGGAAAGGCGGGAGATCACTTCCAGTCCCAAAAATTTCTCAATCAGGTTGGCATGTTCGGCTGCTGTCACCAATTGGAACTGATTCTTAACCCGTTGAATTCTGATTCCATGCATGGCTTCATAGTGACTGCCAAGGAATTCCATCAATCGCACGACCTCTTGCTTTGAGACTCCTATACCTTGCGCCAACTGGTCGGTCGAACTCAACCCTGGTGCGGCAAACAACAATGCTTCCAGCTTACTCAGGTTAGCCTCATCAATTGGGGATAATTCGGGATAGTCGCTCATGCTATAATTATTTCTTGTCTGGAGTCTAGTGATTATACCCTACTTAAGACAAGAAAATATACTTACAGGATTTACTCATGCGCATACTTTTAACTGGTGTGGCGGGCTTTCTGGGTTCTCACCTTGCTGATCGACTGATTCAGGAAGGACACCAGATTCTTGGTCTGGATAATTTCATCACAGGAGATGAGGCGAACCTGCTGCATCTTTTTGGCAACCCGGATTTCAAGCTGATTCGGCAGGACGTTTCCACTTATATTGATATACCCGAAGAGCTGGATTATGTCATGCATTTTGCCTCCCCTGCCAGCCCCAATCCGGCCTCCCCGCTCGGTTACCCCAACCTCCCCATTCAAACCCTGAAAGCCGGCGCCTTGGGGACGTTAAATACCCTCGGCTTGGCTAAAGCCCACAAAGCCAAATACCTGCTCGCCTCAACCAGCGAAGTTTATGGGGATCCACAGGTTCACCCCCAACCGGAAACCTACTGGGGCAACTGTGACCCGATCGGTCCCAGATCCGTGTATGATGAAGCCAAACGCTTTGCCGAAGCACTTACTATGGCATATCATCGTTTCCATGGGCTTGACACCCATATTGTCCGTATTTTCAACACTTTTGGTCCCCGCATGCGCCTGGATGATGGAAGGGTTGTTCCCAACTTTATCCGCCAGGCATTAAGCAGGCAGCCGCTCACCATTTATGGAAACGGTCAGCAGACCCGCAGTTTTTGTTACGTGAGCGATCTAATCGAAGGGATCTACCAATTAATGTGGACTGATGAACACGAACCGGTCAACATAGGTAATCCCAACGAAACCACCATCAAGGAGTTCGCCATTTTGATTAACGAACTCACCGAGAACCCATCCGGGCTGATTACCCGCTTTGCGGATGGTTTGGGTGATGATCCCCAACGCCGCCGACCGGATATCCGTAAGGCTCAGGAATTATTACACTGGGAACCGAAAGTTGACATCACGACAGGCTTGATTAAAACCATCGATTATTTCCGCCAAAGATCGGGCTAATATGACCACCAGCCAACCCAAAGAGTCTGCCCGTTTTGGAAAGTTTTTTCTTGTCGGCATACTGAACACCCTGATTGACTTCGGGTTGATGAACCTGTTCACTGTGGTGTTCAAACTCCCGCTGGTGCTTGCCCAGGCTCTATCGTTCATCCTGGCAGTATTAAATAGTTTTATTCTTAATCGCAAGTGGATCTACCCGGATTCTACGGGCAACTCCATCGCAGGTCAGTTTTCAAAATTCCTGCTAATCAACCTGGTTGGACTTGCCATCCGCACCATCACCATTCCGTTATTCGACCGGTGGTTTATTCAGCTCATCCAGACGGGCTCGCTCAGGAATTGGTCTGTCGATGCCACTGTGCTCAGTCACAACGCGGCCCTGGCTGTGATCCTCCCCATCACCCTGACCCTGAATTTCCTGGCAAACCGCTATTGGACCTTTGGAGATGTAGGTCGGTCGCATCCGACAGCATCCAACTAACCTCATCCGGGCGGTACAAGGACGGAAGCATGGGAGCACTAAGAGTCATTTCAGGATCAGCCAAAGGTCTGCGCCTTAAATCGGTGCCAGGAGATACCACCCGCCCCATCACCGACAAGGTCAAGGAAGCCTTGTTCAACATTCTCGGGGACGAAATTCAAGATGCCAGAATTCTCGACCTTTTTGGTGGCACCGGCGCTGTCGGTATCGAAGCTTTGAGCCGGGGTGCGCTCTTTGCCACCTTTCTGGATAAAAGCGCGCAAGCGGTCAAAACCATTCAACAGAATCTTGAGACCACCCATTTATCCCCATCCGCCAAAGTGATCAGGACGGATGCCTTCATCTTTCTGTCCTATCCGCAATCCCAGGATTACGATTTGATTTACGTCGCACCCCCGCAATACAAGGAGATGTGGCAAAAAGCCATGGATCTCTTGGATCAACATCCCGGATTGTTGAGCGAAAAAGGTCAGATCATTGTGCAGATCAACCCTATCGAATGGGTTGACAGACCCTATACGCACTTCACCATGTTTGATTTGCGGAAATATGGGGACACTTTATTGGTTTTCTTTGAAAAAATCAATCTGAAAATTGCATGACCAGTTGACCCGACGGATCATAGCGATAAACACCCCAAAAGGGACGATCGTCCTGCCTGAAATCCATAACCCTGCGGATCAGGAAGTGCAAGTCCTCCACCAAAGGTAATTCCAACGCTTCTGATGTTTCCAACCAGCTCAGTTCCCCTTCAGCGGATTCCACCAAGTTTCCGGCAATTTCCAAGGCTTTGAAAATGAAGAAAGCAATCCCGGGAGAACTGTTGGTATCCACCATCACCTGACCACAAAAAATCCAGTTTTGGCAGGTCAGACCTGTCTCCTCGAGAAGTTCCCTTTTTGCGGCATACAGGATGCTCTCCCCCGCTTCCACGTGCCCCCCAATGCCGTTCCAAAGCCCTGGCCAGATTTTTTTGGTCCCGGCGCCCTTGAGCAGCAAGACTTCCCCATCTTCCGCGAACGGGAAGATCAATACTCTTGGAATGACATTGTATCGGTCGGGTGAGGCACCTTGTTCGATAATACTCATTTTTGCCTCAAATCGAACCACAGCTCGCAAGACCGGTGGATTTTATGAGCTGTGTGGTATCTGCTCCCAACTTAGACCAGGAACATAGGTAAACCATAGATATCTTTAATCTTGGGGCGGTAAGTTTCCTTGTCATAATATTTTTCAACATCTACGTGCCGTTTTTTGGTAATAACAGTCTCAATCGGAACGGCATCATAAATGCCATCATTAATAGCCATCATCTTTCCGAATTCGCCTTTTTTGGTCAATTGCATTGCCATGGTGCCATAGTTCATCGCTACCATCCGGTCAAGCATGTCTGCCGGACCGCTGCGCACTAAATAAGCCAACTTTTGGAACATGATGTGTTGGTCGGTCAGTATCTTGATTTGATCGCCGAGGATTTCCCCAATGCCGCCCAATTTCTTGTGGCCATAAGCGTCTTCCTCTCCCGATTCCACGATCATACCGCCATCGGAGACCGCGCCTTCAGAGATGACCACAAGGGAATAATTGGAGGGGTTATTGTGTTTGTCTTCCACAAGGAGATTGGCAAGCTTTTCAAAATTGAACGGTACTTCGCAGATGATTGTGCGGTCCGCAAAGCTGAGATAGCCAGTGATCAGGCTGGTTTCTCCCGAGTTACGGCCAAAAAGCTCCACAATTCCGATCCGTTCGTGAGAACCAACCGAAGAGCGGAAATTGGTAATTAAGGATACTGCCTGGGAAATGGATGTGGAGAACCCGATACAATATTCGGTTCCGTTGACGTCATTATCCATCGTCTTGGGTATGGCAACGAGAGGGAAACCTTCCCTGTACAGCCTGGCAGAATAGCTCAGGGTGTCATCGCCACCGATGGTGATAAGGGAATCAATCCCTAAATGCGAAAGCACCCGCAGGATATGGTCTGTGAAATCCCTGGTACCATCTGGTTTTAACTCTTTGCCGTATGAGCTATTAAGCAGAAACTCAGGAGTGTCTTTGGGTCGCACGTTGCTGGGGTTGGTGCGGGAAGTGTGCAAAAAAGTGCCCCCAGTCCGATCCACTATTCGAACAGCATTTGGATTTAATGGGCAAACGAGATCTTCCTGTGCGCTAGGATCATCAATGTTATAACGGAGCAAACCGCCCCATCCCAGTCTGATTCCAACCACTTCATAATCTTCTTCAACCGCATTTAATACTACTGACTTGATTGCCAGATTTAAACCAGGAACATCTCCTCCTCCAGTCATTACTGCAATTCGTTTCTTAGCCATACTAAACTCCTTAAAAAAGAATAATTACCTATGGTCCATTAATGGTTTGGGGCTATCCAGCGCCCACCACCTGGTCCATTGCAATCCGATCAATGCCAAAGCGGGTAATAATACTACAACTGACGTAGGTTCTATTTCTGACCAGTTCTGTGTGTTTTGGAAGATGGTCCAGTAATCATAAACTAGTGCAATTAAAATTGCCCAACGAATGATTTTACCAGAAATCTTCCATTTTTCCTCTATAAAGCTAAAAAAGAGAAACAAACCCGGCCAAACAAACAAGAAATAGGCACCGGAAGCTGTGGGGTTTACAAAATAAAGTAAGCTTAATGTCAGCAGAATTTTCCATTGAATCTGCCGCTGCCCTTTTCCAACGATCCCATACCATTCCACCAGCATCACAAACAAAACCAGGACGTGCAAAAAGATTGCGATTGGATCCTTGGCGCCCGGAAAAAAAGATGCTACCCGCATCAGTGGTGTGTCCAACCAGGAGAAATCAGCGTGAACGGAGATTGCGTTCGCGAACCAATCGGGGATCCATTGCGGAAACAGGAGAAGAGAGGATACGAGCAGAAACGCGACCCCCGCCAGATAAATCGGAGGGAGGGAATTGTCACGTCTGGATCCGCGCCAAATCATAAAAAAAATGGCCACAAACACACTGGCAGGCACCATGCCAATGCACAAAAACAGTAAAATTCCTGCGGTTGTGCTTTTTCCTTGCATCGCTGAATGACAAGCCAGCAGAACCAGAAAGATAAACAAGGGCAGCACGCTCGCGCTCAAAATGACCTTAAAAGTAGGGTAGCAGAGCGTAACAAGCAGAATCAGCAGGATGCTTTCAAGAGCGTTGATTTTTAATCCAGCCAGTTTCAAACTTATCCAGCCGCCCGCTATACAGGATAATTCAATGATCGTCATCCAGATCGCGCGGGCAACTGGATAATCAAGGAAACTGAAAGGAATATATAGGTACAGATAAAAGACCGGATCCAAAAAGTGACCTTGACTGAAGTCTCCGGCGGTAAAACCCTGCTCAGAGAGTAAATCCTGGGTCTCCTGGTAAACCTCATCGGAATAAGGGGATGAACCATCGCGCATCCAAGCCCTGGCTGCCACCCAGCGGGGCGCAAATTCATCCTGATGTTTGAATTGTTCCGACAGGCGCAAATTGAGAAAAGTTAAGCCTACGACGGCAATCGTAATCAGGAAAGGTATCGCATAACGGGCGGTTTTCTTAAGTAGCAACTCAGATTCCTCTATTTGAACAAAAGTTAGCGAATTCTACCCGTTCCAATTTAATCGGTCAAACCTGGAAACAAGATGTAATCAAGCAGAACATCATCTTCTGCTGACCAGATTAGCGGATATAATAGTCCTTTTGAAATCGCATTCATATGAATTGTATTAACCGAAATGAATCTACTTGAATTTCGGTTAAAAATATTGTACCCTATTGATGAAGTGCGATGATACAAAATAGAAAAGGTTAAAATCACTGAATGGCAAGAATAAATAACGGCAATCAAGTCCTCGATGATGATCACGAATCCTCCGCTCTGGAACGTTTGCTCGATTTTGGACGAAAAAAGACCTATGTAACCTACGATGACATTCTACAATTCTTTCCGGATGCAGAACAAGATTTGGATCAACTCGAAGAGGCTTACACTGCTCTTCTGGGCGCAGGAATCAACTATACCGAAGAATCCAACATCCGCGAGGAGCCCAGTGATGATGAGCTCACTGAAGATGCTGGACCGCTGGATGACTTGGCGAATATTGACACAGACGATACTATTGGTCTTTACCTGAAGGAAGTTAGCCGGGTTCCTTTACTCAATGACATTGAGGAGGAAAAGAAATTAGCCCAGAGAATTGAGAAAGGTAAAATAGCTCGGGAAGAATTGGCAAAGGGGAACATTAGCCCCAAAAAACGGTTGGAACTGCGCCAGCAAATTGAAGATGGTTGGAATGCCCGTGAGCACCTGATTACCGCCAATTCCCGCCTGGTTATCAGCGTGGCAAAAAAATATATGGGGCGCGGCGTTCCTTTCCTTGACCTGATCCAGGAAGGCAATATTGGTCTCATCCGCGCCACTAAAAAATTTGAATACCAGCGCGGACACAAATTCAGCACTTATGCCACCTGGTGGATCCGGCAGGCGGTTACCAGGGCAATTGCCGATCAGGGTCGTACGATCCGCGTGCCGGTTCACATGGGTGATCAAATCAACAAGTTGTTGCGCGTACAGCACCAATTGACCCAAAAATTAGGACGCGATCCCAGTGTGGAGGAATTAGCCGAAGCGCTGGAAGTACCGCCAAAAAAGGTGGAAAACATGATCCAGGTTGCCAGGCGTCCCTTATCCCTGGAAACACCAACTGATGATGAGGAAGATTCAGTCTTGGGTGATTTCATCGAAGATGACGAAGCTCCCCCGCCGGATGATACCGCCACGTACAACCTCCTTAGAGAGCATTTGGACGAAGTTTTGGATACCCTTCCCCCCCGTGAGGTGCGTATTTTGCAGTTGCGCTACGGCTTGCTGGATGGTCAGGCTTATACGCTGGAAGAAGTCGGGCGCAAGATGGGTGTCACGCGCGAACGGGTGCGTCAAATTGAAGCCCAGGCGCTCACCCGTCTGCGTCATCCCAGCGTCCGCCGTAAATTAAGGGATTATCTGGGAGATTGACGCCCACATCACAGCCGGGATATTTTCCTGGTAGTAATAAGAATTGTCCATTGCCTCGAAAAGGAATTGACCAATCGTGACAGATCAAAATAATACGTCCCATCCAGCGGAATCAAAAACTCCTCAAAGTTCTGCAGCCAACCTCAGCCTCGGCAAGACCGAACCTGATCAGGTTACCCAACCGGTGCAGGTAAAGGCTGCTACACCAGGCAGCCTTCCGCAGCTAGATTCGATACCTGCCACTGGAGTGGACAACACTTCTGCTGCCCCCTTCGCGGAAGAGCCTGAAAGATCAACCCCTCAAACTGCCAGGATGAACGAGGATACCAGACCGGTTATGGTTTCAACGCAGCCTGCCGAACGATCCTTAGCTCAGGCGAGCCAACCTGATAGCTTGCGTGGGGAAACTGTTGACCTGCCAGAATGGCTGATAACCTTTGCCAGTCAGGACGAGACTTTCGCACCCCCGAACACCTTTACTGAACAAACCCAGAAAGTTACTGCGGTTCAGCCCCTGATAGAAACTGGTACGGAAACTACCAAACCTCAGCCAGTTTCAGAAGAAGCCATCTTTCCAGTTAAGGTTGGAGACTGGGCCCACGAAGAAGAACTCACCGAAAAGACTTCAGATCTGGTCGAGGGCGAGATGCATTCTCAGAGCGAAGAAACCCAGGAAAACATTCTTAGGGCAGCCCCAAGCGCAATGCCGGCCGTCCCAATCCCCGCGGTTGATGATACCCCTTCCGCCGGGAACATTAACGAAGTGTTTCTTACAGAATTTCAACAGAAGTTGGAGCTTGGGCAATATCACGAGGCAGCAGATTTGATCAGGCAGCATGTCGATGATCAGGTAATTCGGGACTTTGCCATCCAATCCATGAGGCAGCACTTAAATCTACAGCCTGCAAGCCAACCGCTCTGGGATCTTTTCGCAGAACTGAACGCCAAAGAAAATCAACCCAAACTGGCCGTCCAGGCACTGGAGACTGCCAGGCAAATCAACATGATTCACGGAGAAAGCAATGGAACGCTCACTGGTATTGGTTAAACCCGATGGGGTGCAACGAGGGCTGATCGGCAAAGTAATTACTACGTTGGAAGACCGCGGTTTACGCCTGGTGGCTGCCCGCTTCCAAATTGTCAGCCCGGAACTCGCCCAAGCGCATTACGCCGTTCATGTCGGTAAACCATTCTATGAGCCTTTGATCCAATTCATCACTTCCTCACCGGTCATGGCAATGGTATGGGAAGGTCCAGATGCCATCGCGGCTATCCGCCAGACCATGGGAAAAACCCGCGGCACGGAAGCTGCCCCCGGTACCATCCGGCATGATTATGCCCTGCAAGCCCGGTACAACCTCACCCATGCTTCTGATTCACCCGAAACTGCCGAAGCTGAAATTGCTCTATGGTTCAAACCCGAGGAACTGGTCGAATGGAAACGGGACATCGAAGATTGGATTTACGAATGTGAACAACGATAATTTGGATGATCTTGTCTTGATTTACCTTGCAAAAGGTCGTTTTGCTGGGGAGATGGTCAAATCTTTCCTGGAAGCGCAAGGGATATCTGTGATGTTGAGCCAGGAAGCAGCCGGAGGCGTTTACGGTCTGACTGTCGGAGACCTGGGAGCTGCCGAAATTTTTGTGCATGCCAAAGATGAGGAAAAGGCAAAAGACCTGTTGCAGGCCATGGAAGATGGTGAGTTCTCAGATGAACATCTGGTGGAAAAACTGGGTCAGAAAGAGTCCTTGGGACCCCAATCCAGATCTGAAGAACAAGATCTGCAGGACCGCAAACGAGTTTTGATCCTGTGCACAGGCAATTCCGCCCGCAGCCAGATGGCAGAAGCCGTGGTTAACCATGACTGTTGGGACAAATGGGTGGCCTTTAGCGCGGGGACAAAGCCCGCAGGTTTTGTCCATCCCTATGCCCAGGCGGTTCTAAAAGAAGCCGGCATTTTCCATCAGGGCGAATCAAAGTCCGTGGATGTATTCAAAGGGCAGACCTTTGATTTGATCATCACGGTCTGCGACAACGCCCGAGAAACCTGCCCTATATGGCTTGGCAAAGGCAACCGGATCCACGTCGGTTTTGAGGATCCTGCCGCGGTAACAGGCTCCGAAATGGAAAAAATGGCGGCGTTTCGGAAGACACTTGTACTCATCAGAGCCACCATACCTCCAATCTTAAATCAATACGCAAGCGAATAAATTAAAACTATGTAATTATTCAACTGTGTGGCAAATAATCCCTGTTCTTATCACAGTCAAGTGTCAATCATATGTAATGAACTTAACGCGAATTTAACATGCATTCGTGTATATTGTTTTTAGATCGATTGATTAAGTACTAAATCTTTCATACCTAGGCACACCTTGCTAAGCAAACTGACTTTGGTAAGTGATTGGGCAGGCAGCTAATGTAATGACTAAGTAGTTTGTGTTCATAAAAGAACTCATTACTGTCTCATGAGTAAACCGATTAGAGAGGTGAACAATGAAAAATATGCTACGAGTTTTAAAGAGAATGGGGGAGGCTGGGATAATGACTTTGTTATTACCGTTTAGCGCTTCAACGTACCATGATGTTACGAATCGAAAAAACGATTTTCTAATTCTCTCGCACAATCAAGAAGTTCCAAAAGACTCTCTCCCTTTTATATTACCAACGTTCCAAAGTATTCCTCAAAAGGAAGTGACAGTTGATAAACCTTCCCGGGATATGCGTGCTGAAACAAATTTCTATTCAAGTATTGAAGAATTAAAATCAGTAACTACACTTCCACTGTATACCTTTGATTCGGACAGTATTCGAAGTAGATACGCTGGGGCGTTTGTCACAAGTTTCTTGAAAGACGGGAAAGTATGGCTTGTCCGGCAAGTCTATTCAAATGATCAAAGCGAAGAATTAACGATAGATACTATTCCTATTATTTCTCGACCAGTTCCTGTCTCTCCAGCTTTAGTTTCCAAAAGTCTGGGGGAACAAAATTTATATACTCATGATGATGATTATCTATGGGTTAATCCTGAATACACAACAGAAACGCCAAATCCTGGCATTATTCAAAAGTATGATATTGGTTTCTGCATTATGTGGATTGAAAAAGATGTTCTATACGTGATCAATAATATGCAGAATTCTAGTTCTTTTGGTCCAGGAGTTCTACTGAAGCTTTTAATAAAACTATACGAGGAACCAGATGACAATCCTGACAGTGTATGTTTATAGCCCGCTTGCCGGGTGGATAAGTGGCCGCGATTATTATTGTGGGGCAACATCAGTATGTAATGGTGATGGTGGCATCCATGGTTCCTGTGGAGGAGGACAAAACCGAGTGGACGTCGCCGGATCAGGAACTCTTTACTTTCGAGCAACAAATATTAGAAGCCTATACCTCTCTTATGGAACATGCGGTAGCGGATGCTCTACAGATATCATGCGAACTCTGAAGATAAGTCTATATGGTAAACCAGATGGATTTTGCCCAGTCGGTTCCGTTCTCTATGCACATGTTGGTCAACCATTGTTACCCTCAGGTCTACAAAACTATAGTGGTGGTTTATTGGCGATAGGATCGACACCTTCAGGGACATGTGGTGATTTCTACACCGGTGCACACTCGCACATGGAAAGATTTGGGGGCACCGTGGTTGCACCTTGTTGTTATGCGAATGTCACAACAGGCACTGCAATCTATAAGTTCACTTGGGATGATAGCATCATCTGCCCAGGGATTTCGGAATTGGATTTTGAAGGTCCGTCACAGTGAATAAAAGACACATAAGTATTTGCCTAGTATTATTACTGCTTGTTTCTTGCTCTGTCGATAATGATGAAACCGCGCGCCCTACTGAAATTGCACCAACTGGTGGAATAACGACACCAAAAATCCTGACTTATAAGGCACCAGGAATTTCCTTTTCGGCGTTTGAAATCGATTATGATCCTGAAGCTTGGCAAGAGCAGAAGGTAGAAGGCAGTACTTTACGTTACCTAGAGTCTGTCCAACAGCCTGGATGTATTTTTCAAGACTTATTAGGAAGTGGAAACGGTCCTTATGGAGAAGAATTCCATTTTACGATTGATGGAAGGAAATTTACATATTACCTAAATACACCTGATGATTATCCAGTAGAAAAAGCACATCAATCGCTCCTTATATACTATAAAGACCCAAAACCTGATTCTTTAGAAAGTTGGGGTTTTCAAGTATTTGCTGATTCTCGGATGTTTGACCAATGCTTTGATCTTGTAAAAGAGCTTCTCAAGAATCTGAGATTAGACTGAGTTGTCCATCAATTCCAGCTTATCATGGGTCATCAGCTCTTTACCCAACCTTTGCTAGTTGATCCCAAGGGACCTATCCCCGCAAAAGTTCTCGGAGATAATGTCTAGATCGATATCGAGCAATAACTATTACAAGAATGCTCTCTGTTCAACTTCTTCAATACTACCCAAATCATAAAAATCAATGATCGGGTTACCACTCAATTTCATCCTGATGCTGAGTTCCTTTTCTATATTGAAGACCAATCGCGGATCGAAATCAGAAAGATATCAGTAATTTTGATGTTTGGTTATGTCATACTTTTCTGAGAGAAAGGGACGTTCACCTCTCAGTTGCAGGATGCATTTGGAATTATCCATCACAGCCAGCTCATCCTGGGTCATCAGCTCTTTGCCCAACTTTTGATGGTTGATCCCATGAGTTTTGTCCCTGCCAATGTTCTCTGAGGTGTTATCGAAATCGATCGTCTCCTTACCCAATAGTTCTGAGATTTCCTTGAGAGTTGTTCTTTCCTTTCCACCCAGGAAGAGCCTACTGTTAAAGTTGCACACAATCCCTTCAACATGAATTTCAAGAATTGTCTTTTTTGAACATAACTAAACTACTATCGCCTAAAGGCGATAGGTTTGAGGGTCGAATAAAATTCGACTAAAGTCACCCTTCCACACTGAAGTCTTGCTCTCCAGCATCGAGGTCTTGTTGACCTTGCTTCTAGATATATTCAGCAATGATTGCATCCGTCACATTCCCTGTACTTGCAACAAAATACCCTCGTGCCCATAGGTACTGCCC
>JBAQMM010000253.1:0-16257 GCA_049302815.1 Anaerolineaceae bacterium
AGGTGGAAGCCAGCCTGCGCGCCATCGCCCTGGCTGCCCAGGCGGACGCTCCCGTTTACCTGGTGCATATGAATGTCTCTGGAGAAGTAGACCAACTGGCTTATGGGTGTTCCCACCACGTCGAAGCCATGGGTGAGACCTGCCCGCAGTACCTTTTCTTCACCGAAGAAGACCTTAAGCGGGCGGATGGTGCCAAATGGATTTGTTCACCCCCCATGCGCACCCAAACCGACCAGCAAAGTCTCTGGCAGGGGCTTGAATCTGGCACCATCCAGGTGCTCTCCACCGACCATTGTCCCTTCTTTTTTGACGGAACCCAGCCAATTCTATATGAAAACCAATCCGTTACCATTCCAGGCAAGGAATTGGGAAAAGATGACTTCACTCGAATTCCCAGTGGATTGCCGGGCGTCGGGGACCGCCTGCCCGTGTTTTGGACGCATGCAGTCGGTTCGGGCAGAGTCACCCCCAGCCAGTTTGTCGCCCTGACCTCAACCAATCCCGCGCGGATTTTTGGTCTCTATCCGAAAAAAGGCTGCCTTGCGGTGGGCTCCGACGCTGATATCACTCTATGGGACCCGCACTTTGAAGTGGAATATGGTGTGAACATTGCCAAACATCGCACCGATTACAACCTCTACGAAGGTTGGAAATTAACAGGTTTTCCGCGTCAGGTCTTCCTAAGAGGTGAATTGATCGTGCGGGAGGGTCAATGGTTGGGTAAAGCCGGACAAGGACAGTTCTTGCATCGGCACTCTGGAGAGATACTCTGAATCCGCCCGAGAATAAGCAAATATCATGGTCATCCTCGCGATCTTAGCACTGCTACTCCTGGCTTCGTTGGTCATTGCCATTACCAATTCAGTCAAACCTAAAATAGCCCGCTCCTGGACAATCGCGTTGGTAAGTGCCTCGCTGGCTTGGCTGGCAGTCTTTGTGTTGAGGCTTTTTCTGCCAAGCGAATTCCCGCTCTTTAGCTGGCAGCCAGAAACGCTTTTCCTTTATTCACCCTTTCTGGTTATTGATTACAGCAGCTGGCCTTATGCCATGGCGCTCATCACCCTGTGCATGGCGGTCATCTTCACCGACTCCACCAGGAGCTTTATGGAATCCTCTCCTGCCACCTGGGCAGGTTCCCTGGCTATCACTGCTATCAATTTGATGGCATTGCTTGCTGGCGACCCCATGACCTTGACTTTCGCGTGGGTCCTGGTGGATTGCATTGAACTGATTTACCTGCTTCGTAATCAACGGGAGGGGAAGTTTGACCAGCACCTCACCACAGTTTTCGGCGTGCGCTTGTTGAGCGTTTTCGCGCTGATTTTTGCCACTGTGGTCGGTTGGCAGGTGCAGCCTGGGTTCTCCTTGGCAGAGATTCCTGCCAAAGCCGGCATTTTCTTCCTGCTGGCAGCCGGTTTGCGTCTGGGCGTTCTGCCGCTTAATCTGCCCTTCATGAGCGCCCCAGAAACGAAAAATGGGGTCAACGTATTGTTGCGACTCTCACCTGTGGCATCCAGCCTGGCACTGATTGCCCGCCTTCCCTCCAACTTCCTGGTTGAACAACAAGGCTGGCTCGTAATCATCACCATATTGACAACCGTTGCCGCCATTTATGCTTCAGCTATGTGGCTGACCAGAAAGGATGAATTTTCAGCGCGGCCATATTGGATTGTGGCGCTGGCAGCCTTTGCGATTATGTGTGCTTTGAACGGTCAGGCTGGCTCCAGCCTCGCCTGGGGAGTGGCTTTACTTCTGAGCGGCGGGGTTCTCTTTCTTTTTGATCCACCCATCCGGCGCATCCGTTTTCTCCCGATTTTGGGTTTACTGGGTCTGATTGCCCTGCCCTATACTCCCGCTGCTTCAGGTTGGGAAGGGCTGCTTGGCAGCACCTTTACTTTCAGTTCCGTCTGCATGATCTTCTCGCATGCCCTGTTGGTGCTCGGCTACCTGCGTTACGCTTTTGAATCAAGCGGCACCATCACCGGTCTGGAGAAACATGCCCGCATCACCTACCCCCTGGGGTTGATCCTGATCCTGCAGACCATTTTGGTGATTGGACTGGTAGGTTGGCCAGGTGTGCTCACACTCGGAAAGTGGTATGGCAGCCTGGTCAGTACCATCATCGTCGGGCTAGGCTTGATTGCCTATTTCAAGCTTGGATTGCGGGTTCCTTTCACCAACCTGCCTGAAGCGCTGCCATCCTACCGCTTCTTAAGGATGCTGCTGAGGGGATTTCAATACATCTTCAGCCTCCAATGGGTTTACAGCCTGGTCGCACGGCTTTCCCGCCTGGCAGCCAGGCTGGGCACCACCATCACAACCATCGTTGAGGGTGATGGCGGGATTCTGTGGTCCCTGGTATTTTTGGCAGTTCTCATCACCCTGTTCGTTTCGAGGGTTTCAGCACCATGAATTCCCCCTGGATGCTCATTTGCGTAATAACTGCCCTGCTCGCCGGTGGTGTCAACCTGATCCGAAGGCAGTGGTTGATGAATATCATCGCACTGGCGATCCAATATTTGGCGATGTTTTTTCTCTTCACCACTGTTCGTCCGGTTGGTCTGGCAGTGATCAAGCTGATTGTCGGCTGGATGGTCACCCTGACCCTGTATATTACCCTGGTATCAGTCGGCGATATCTACCAGCTCAAAGGTCCAACCCGACTAAGCATAGGTGAAATATTTCGGGCTCTGGCAGGCTTGTTTATTGTCATGATGATCCTATTATTCCTGCCAGACTTGAAATCCAATTTATTCCCCCAGACAAGTTCCTTTGTTCTGATGGCAAGCTTTGGATTGATGGTGATAGGTCTCCTCCAGGTCAGCATGATTTCGGAACCGTTCTACATCATCATCGGTCTTCTGACGTTCCTGTCGGGTTTCGAGCTGCTCTATGCCTCTCTTGAGTTATCCACCTTATTGGAAGCCTTGTTCGTGGGGGTTAATTTGGGGCTGGCGCTTGTAGGTGCCTATTTCCTGGTTAAAGACGCGGAGCTTGAAAAGCCATGAGCACCCCGTTAATCTGGATCTTTATTCCGTTCGGGATGGCATTGATCCTGATCGCACTGCAGAGTAAACCAAGCCTCTCCCATGCGCTTAGCTGCATCTTCTCCTTAAGCTTGTTCCTGTTAGCCTTGGTTTTCCCAGAGGATCTGGTTTTTATCGTGGGCGATCGCAGGATTGAGTTCGCCAGTCAGGTGTTCATTTTTGGGAGGACTTTGCAGATAAGCAGCGCCAACTTGACGATGGTAGCTCTGCTCTATCTAATCAATTTCCTGTGGAATCTCGGAAACTCCGCGTTTAAAACCAGCAGCTGGTTCAATGCATTATCGCTGATGATCACCGCCTTTTGGATCACCACCCTGGCAGTCGAGCCTTTTCTCTACGCGGCGGTGATCATCGAGTTGATCGCCTTACTCAGCGTCCCTTTGTTCTCACCCCGCGGAGAAAAAACCGACCAGGGACTCCTGCGCTATCTGGTGTTTCAAACCTTGGCAATGTCGCTCATTTTGCTTAGCGGCTGGATGCTGGCAGGCATTGGCACAGCCCCCTCCGCCAATCCTTTGATCATTAGATCTGCCATGATGGTCCTGTTTGGGTTTGCCCTATGGATGGCAGCTTTTCCTTTCCATTCCTGGCTGCCTATGATCAGTCAGACCAGCCATCCCTGGGTTGTCAGCTTCCTACTTGGTGCCATGCAAACCGCATTGGTGGTCTTTTTACTTTATTTTTTGGACCAGTACGCCTGGCTGCGTAACCTTCCCCAACTATACGAAAGTTTGCGTTGGGTTGGCGTGGTCATGATCATGATGGCAGGGCTGCTCTCAGCCCTCCAAACCAATCTATCTAGAATTTTTGGTTATCTCGTCCTGGCAGAAACCGGTTATTCCATCCTGGCAATCGGGTTGACGGAGCAGGGCGGTCTGCCCTATATGGCAATGCTGTTCCTCCCCCGCCTTTTGAGTTATTGGCTCTGGGCATGGTCACTCTCTGCACTCAAACAGACTGCCCCGCAAAAGAGCCTGGACATTCCCTCTTTGCGGGGATTACTCCATCACTATCCTTTCATAAGTGTCGGCATCCTGATCAGCCTGCTCAGCCTGGTGGGGCTGCCGCTTCTGCCAGTCTTCCCGACCAAGCAGATGATCTGGTTCCTTACGCTAAAGACCAATCCGGAAATGATGGTTTGGATCGTCATAGGCATACTGGGCATGCTCATCTCTTTTCTCCGTCTGCTGCATAATTTCATTGCACCTGCCGAGCAGGAACCGGATGAGCAGCTGCCTCACGAATCATTGAGGATAGCGATACCCCTTTGCATTGTCCTCCTGGTCATGATCGTCATTGGCATCGCCCCCCAGCTGCTCTTGCCCAGATTCACAGAAATCCTGGCTCCCTTCGTTCACCTGATTGCCTCGCCCTGAAATGCTGCCCAAACTTTCCCATTTGTGGATGTTTTAACAAAAAAAAGTATCGTGCCAAGTTTATGGGTATAATCACGATAATACAAATAGCTACTTACCACTGTGTGAACAGGTGAAAAATGGATGAATTTACTGGATTCGAACAACTCGAAAAGCGAGTCGAATGGCTGGATAATGAGCGGCGCAACGATAAAACCAACTTGGCATCGCTACAAAACCGTCTGACGGTTCTGGAAGCGGAAAATATTGCGCTGCGCAAACAGCTCAAAGAGATGGATCTGACCATTACCAAGTTGACCACCCAAATTGCCAGCTTTGATAAATATGACAACCGCATTGAAAGATTGAATATTGATCTGACCAAACAGGTCAGGGATGTTAATGAGCGCGCGGAGATGAACCTTAATGAGGCAATCAAGCGCGTCAAACTGGATATCGAAGCTACCAAGCGGTCGGTCAGCGAGATATACCCCTTTACCGAACAACTTGAACCGCTCCGAACGGAGTTGAAAACCTTCAAAGTGGAGGATGCCAGGCTTGCCAGGCTGATTGAGGAACAGAAAGCCAAAATCCTGGACGTCGGTCGCTTTGATGAAGATTATCGGCGCTCGCTCCATTTGCTCGAAGAAAACCGGCGACAGGAAGCCAAGCGCCTGACCGATCTGCAGGGTGAGGTGGTCTCTATCCGCAAGCGCGTTGAGGAAACCCGCGGCCGCTTCGACAGCTTTAGCGACAGCTTCCGTCAGTTGGATATGCGCATCGCCGAGCTGCAAACTTTCGAAAAGGACCGCAAGGAAGCCCAGGCTGCTTTCATGGATAAGGTGAATAATTCCATGTTGGACAAGGATAAAACCTTCAAGCTCTGGGAAAAGCGCTTTGAAGAGATTGAGAAGGTCAATCTCAATTTGAATGCACAGATGGAAGACCTGGATACCTCCAAAAAAGCCGTGGACAAGGCTGTATCGGGTGTGGACGATATCGTCCAACGTTTTGAACGCCGTATCAATGAGATCAGTGAAATTCAACGCTTAAATGATGAACGCTTCCGCCAGGAATGGAACTCCTTCAAAGCCGACGACCTGAAACGCTGGAGCAATTACGTCCTGGGGCAGGAAGAGCAGCTCCGCACCATCAACCAGCAACTCACCGGAACAAACGACCAGATTGAGAGTCTTAATGACATCACCGTGAAGACCCAGGATGAGGTTGACCGCCTGACCCGCGAGACGGTCAGGCACGTTCAAGCCATCTTGATGGCTTACCAGGATTCCATTCAAAGCATTGCCCAGCTCGCAGAAAAGAAGGCACAGTAACCATCATGCACATCGTCGGGACAGCCGGTCACGTTGACCATGGAAAATCCACTTTGGTGGCTGCCCTGACCGGTGTGCACCCTGATCGCTTAAAAGAAGAAATCGCCCGGGAAATGACCATTGACCTCGGATTTGCGTCCCTGAAATTGCCCAACGGGGAATTGATCGGCATTATTGACGTTCCGGGTCATCGCGATTTCATCGGAAATATGCTTTCCGGTATCGGTGGAATTGATGCGGTTTTACTTATTATTGCCGCGGACGAGGGCGTTTCTGCCCAAACACGCGAACATCTGGCAATTTTGGATCTGCTCCAAATTAAAACCGGGATCATCGTCCTAACCAAGACTGATCTGGTGGCTGACCCCGATTGGCTCGAATTGGTGGAATTGGAAGCCCATGATCTGGTGCAGGGAACCAGCCTGGAGCAGGCTCCTGTGGTAAAAGTCTCGGCAAAGACGGGGGTAGGTCTCCAGGAATTGGTGCAGATCCTGGGCAATATCCTTACCCAAATCCCACCCAAACAGGATCTGGGCAGACCCCGCCTTCCCGTGGATCGGGTTTTTACACTGACCGGCTTCGGAACGGTGGTGACCGGCACCCTTTTGAACGGCACCTTCTCGGTGGGTGACGAGGTCATCTGCCTGCCTGCCAACCTGCCCGGAAGAATTCGCGGGTTGCAGAATCACAATCAGAAGTTGCAAAAAGTGGGTCCGGGCTTTCGTACCGCTATGAATATCACTGGTCTGGATAAAAACCAGATTGAACGCGGAGATGTCATTACCCTCCCCGGCACTTACCAGCCCACCACCCTGATCGACGTCCACTTCCGTTACCTCAAAGACCGGCCGGAAGCCTTTACCCACAATACGCAGGTCAAACTCTTCCTTGGCGCTTCCGAAAGACCCGCCCAGGCGCGCCTTTTGGGCACAGAAAGCCTGGCGCCTGGAGAGGAAGGCTTTTTGCAGCTCAAATTAGCCAGGCCGGTCGTGGCAGCTCGGGGAGACCATTTTATTTTACGGCTGCCCTCCCCATCAGAAACACTGGGCGGCGGCGTGATTCTGGATCCTCACCCACAAAAAATCCATCGCCGCTTTGCTGGAGCGGTTTTGCAGCACCTTGAAAGCCTGCTTGCCGGCAGTGAAACGGACGTCCTGCTCCAAGCTTTGGCTTCCATGCAGTACGCGAACGCCACTGGGCTTATTCAAAAAGCAGCCATCAGCCCATCGGTCGGGCTTGCTTTGATTGATGCGCTGCAAACCAGTGGTGAGATTGTGGTGCTGCAACCAAAAGACGATCCTCGCAAGAACCTGTTGACCACCAGGGATATCTGGCAGAGAAACCAGGATCAGATCCTTCACATTTTGACCGCCTTCCACATGGCCAACCCCCTGAAGATTGGGCTGGGTCGCGAAGTTCTGCGGGCGCAGGTCAAGCTTCCCCAAGCTGCATTTGATGTTACCCTGGATAAACTCACCTCCCTGAGATTGATTGCGCAAAAGGGAAGCGTAATCTCGCTCTCCACTCACCAGGTGCTGCTGACCCCCGACCAGCGGGAAGCTGTTACTCCCTTGATGGAAAAGTTTGCCCGGGCACCATTTGCCCCGCCTGGATTTGCCGAAGCCAGCGAGTTGGTCGGGCAGGACCTTGTAGAAGGTCTGGTGGCCGCGGGTGAATTGGTGCAGCTTTCCGACCAGGTACTGCTGACGCCGGCAGTTTTTGCTGAGATGGTCAGCTGGGTCACAGACGCCATCACAAAGAAGGGCAGCGTTACCCTGGCTGAATTACGTGATCAATTTCAGACCAGCCGGAAATATGCGGCCGCATTGCTCGAGCATCTTGATTCCATCGGCGTTACCACCCGAAAAAGCGATATTCGGGTGTTAAGAATAGTAAAATGAAAGCAGAAAACCAACCAAAACAATAAAGGAGAGAAAATGGCTTGGAAAGTATTGATTACAGATGGATTGGAAAGTATCGGCAAGGAAATCATCAACAAAAAAAACAGCGCTGTTGACAAGAAGGGCATCGAGGCGGCAGAACTCCTCGAGGTCATTCCTAAATATGATGCCTTGATCATCCGTGGTCGTACTAAACTCACCGCAGAAGTATTCAACGCTGCCGAAAATTTGAAGGTGGTCGGTAGGATGGGCGTTGGCGTGGACAATATCGACCTCAACGCCGCCAAAGAACACCATGTCACCGTGGTCAATGCTGCCGTCGCGAGCTCTATTGCCGTGGCAGAGCTTGCCATGGGGTTGATGCTTGCCCTGGTTCGTGAGATCCCTCGGGCTGATGCCAGTATGAAAGCCGAGACCTGGCTGAAGAAGGAATTTAATGGCACCGAATTGTATGGTAAGACCCTGGGCGTGATCGGTTTTGGGAACATAGGCCGCAGGGTAGGCAACTATGCCTCTGCCTTTGGCATGTCTATCCTCGCCTACGATCCTTTCCGAGATGCGGAATACATGCGGGCTAACGGCGCAGAATTGGCCACCATCGAAGAAATCTATAAGAAAGCCGACATCATCACCCTCCACCTGCCATTGACCGACCAGTGCAGGCATCTGCTAAATGATGAGGCTTTTGCGAAGATGAAGGACGGCGTTCTGATCGTGGATGCTGCCCGCGGCGGCATCATTGATGAAGCCGCTTTGTTGCGCGCGCTTGAATCAGGCAAAGTTCGCGGCATCGGACTGGATGTGTACGAGAAGGAGCCACCTCTCAGCTGGGAATTAGCTAAGCATCCCAAAGTGATTGCCATGCCCCACATTGGTGCACAGACCGCCGAAGCGCAGCTGCGCGCCGCAGTGGACATCTCGACCGAGGTCATCAACGCCTTGGACGGTCAGCCCTTGCGTTGGAAGATTTGTTAACCCATCCCGCTTAACCTAATGAGTGAGAACCAAATATGAGCACAGAAGAAAAACTACAAAAATTACGAATCCTGACCGCTGAACTGATGGACCTTAATGGCATTTCATCCCTGCTCGACTGGGACCAGCAGGTTAACATGCCCCACGGAGGGGTGGAAGACCGGGCAAATCAGGCTGCCCTGATCGCCGGTATTTATTACGACAAAGCCACTTCCCATGAACTTGGCAGCCTGATCGAAGATTTGGCAGCCCAGGCGCCCGACCTTGACGCTGACGATGATTTCGCCCGTGAGATCAAAGTCGCCACACGGAATTACGATCATATTGCCCGCATACCCAAAGAAAAGATGATCGAATTCGTGATGACCACATCGGCCGCGCACGAGGTTTGGGTCAATGCCAGGGCAACCAATGATTTTGCCAGTTTTCGACCCCACTTGCAGCACATCGTGGAGTTGAAGCGCGAACAGGCTGACTTGTTCAAACCCTTTGACCATCCTTACGATCCCTTACTGGATGAGTACGAGCCTGGCATAAAGACCGCTGATGTGCGCGCGATTTTCGATGCCCTGCGCCCAAAGCAAGTTGAACTGCTGCAGCGAATCGCCCAGGCAGAACAGGTGGACAACAGCTTCGTAAAGCAAAACTACGACGTGCAAGGTCAGAAGAAAATCGGTGAGTTCATCTCGACCCGTTTTGGCTACGACTGGAAGCGGGGGCGCATCGATCTGGCACCCCACCCCTTCACGACCGGGTTTGGTTACGGAGACGTGCGCATCACCACCCGCTACCTGGATAACGATGGGCTCTCGGCGCTCTTCAGCACCATGCACGAGACCGGGCACGCCCTTTATGATCAGGGTTTGGACCCCAAATACCGCCACACAAGTCTTGGTTCAGCCTCATCTTTAGCCATCCACGAATCCCAGTCCCGCCTGTGGGAGAACCTGGTCGGTCGTTCCAAAGAGTTTTGGCAGTTTTGTTTCCCAATCCTGCAAATGCTTTTCCCGCAGCACCTGGCAAACCTGAGCCTGGATAAGTTCTATCGGGGTGTCAACAAGGTGGAGCCTTCCCTGATCCGCGTCGAAGCGGACGAAGCTACCTACAATATGCATATCATGTTACGGCTGGAGATCGAAATTGGTTTGGTCGAAGGCAGCCTGCAGGCGAAGGACCTGCCCGATATTTGGAACACCCGCATGCAGGAATACCTGGGTATTACCCCGCCAAACGACTCAAGCGGCGTTCTGCAGGATGTGCATTGGTCTGGTGGAATGATTGGGTATTTCTCGACTTACGCGTTGGGGAACCTGATCTCTGTCCAGCTTTGGGAGAAGATGCTTTCCGACTATCCCAACATTCCGGACGAAATGGCAGCCGGTAACTTCAGCACCATCCTTGGGTGGCTACGCGAAAACGTGCACAGGCACGCTTCACGTTACGATCCACAGGAGCTTATCCGCAGGGTCACCGGTGAAGCCATCAATCCGGATCCCTACCTGCGCTACCTGAACAAGAAATACAACGAAATTTACCACTTGTAAAGAATCAAGCGCCATGATTCAAATCGCGGTCATGGCGCTTGATTTTACACAAAAATGCCAAAATTGCCCCTGCTCACCCCGCCCAAGATATGGCTTTCAGCCAGTCTGGCAGCCCTGCTGCTGATGTTGACTGCTGCGAACCCGCTGCCGCAGGTTTCGCTGCCTGAATCCCAGGATACTCTCGCGAGCCTTCTGGTAACCTCGCCACTGCAGGTGGATTTTGGAATTGCCTGTAAAGATGCTGCCAGAGTGCAAATCAACATCGATACCGCGACTTACGACGTGATTGCCAGGAAAATCCTGCCCGTCGATTGCGTGGGGCAATCTTCCCAAATGCTCTCTACGAAGCTTTATTTCGACGTGTTTACCCAACCCACCGATGCGCATCTGAGCATTACCACCTACGACAAATCTGACCGCATGGTGAGCATGTACACCAACTTCATTACCCTCTCAGAAGTGCAGCATCCCGATTCGCTGAAAATGGACGAGTCCATTCCACTCCACCTGGACGAGCCGGCAGATGGCAGCGAAGTGACCGGGACGTCTCTCCTCATAAAAGGTTCTATTGACGTCTGGCAAATCTCTCCCGTTCATCTGCAGGTGGTGACCCAAACCGGCCGGATACTTTCGCACGAAACCATCTTTATACCGTCCGACGTGATCGGTGAAACCTACACTTTTGAAACGACCCTGAGCCTTCCCGGATTGGAAGAATCCACGGATGCCCGCTTGATCATGGATCAATCAGCCGGCAACATTTTTGGCATCAAATTTTCGACCAGCGTTTCCCTGCTCCTGAACCAGGAGTAAACCTCAACGCCCGCTCCGTTTACCCGGAATATTTAGCCACACCTGCCGAAGCAGCAGTCCCATAAGCCGATGTAACAATTGATTTAGCGTTAAATGCTGGATAAAGCCTTGAATCCCACCAACGAAGGCAGACCCCAGGTTTTGTGGTTCTTTTATGCTATTTTAAGGGCAAAATTGGTGGTCTGGTCTATACGGTTATCAGTGCCAGAGTCAGGGTCCGACTGTGCCCCCATAGAGCGCCGGATCCGTCGGGGTAGCCCCGGATGGGTCATGCACATACACCCAATCCCCCACGTCAGCCCAGTTGTACACCCAATGCGCGTCACCCGGAGACATGTTGACACATCCATGCGATTGAGCGAAACCCAGCACCACCGGCCAGTAAACGCCGTGAATGGCGGTGTTACGGTCATAAAACATCGCCCAGGGAACCGCCTGCAGCTGATAATAATCGGATCGGTCAGCCTCATAGGCATCCTGCATGGTGACCGTTTCATCAGCGCGGTAAATCTGGAAGGTGCCCGGCTGGGTATAGAACGGAGCCAAACCGCTGGCGATCAGGGAGGCATACCTCAACTCGCCATCCTCGTAAACGCTCAAAGTGAAGTTTGCCAGGTCGATGCTGATCCAGCGGTCGCCCTGCACACCTTCCGGGCGGGTAGTGTCCACCACCATGCGGCGCGACTTGTGCGAACTGACCCATTCATCCGGTCCAATCAGATACCAGAAATAGCCGTCTGCTTCGGTCACCTGGTAAATCTGGATGGGATCATATTTCGCGTAAATCCTGCCGGTTTTGGGCGAACTGAACCCGGGAGCTGTGTAGCTGTCGGTCTCATTGACCACCCAGCCAAAATCGTTCCTGGGGGTCTGGGAAAACTGCAACCCTTGAAAGCGCGTCCAGGAATAAATGGGCGTGGCTTCCATCCATTCACCGGTTTGCAGTTGAACCAGCGTACGCCCGTCCGAACTGACCTGGTTGACCATGGAAACATAGCGCATGGGACCGGCAGCAATGGTTCGGATCGCGGGACCGCCGGCAAGGGCGGCATCCAGGTTAGGATACACCGGTACGGCATCCGTGGCGCTGGCATTGATCTTGGCAACATAGACCGGCAGTTCCGATAAGGCAGGATCGGGTGAAGCGGCCGGTAAATCCCGCTGGGGATAGGGTATCCCTCTCTCGTTGAAGGTTTTCACAGATTGCGAAGCTCCCAGGGGGAGACAATCTTGGGGGTCAATTTGATACAATCCCGGTTGGCAGAGCGGCAAGCCGTAGTATGGATCCGGGACAGGAATCGTCTGCGCAGAGACTTCTTTTGCCAGCAATAATCCCACTAAAACCACAGCCAGAATGGTAAAAATCAGTTTTTTGTTGCTTGGAGTGTCCATCGAAATTTATTATACTCGCTCAAGCCGGCCAAAACCTTGCTGGTATAATCTACAAAGAAATGTCTCAACCCTCAGTCTATGAACCCATCACCTATTATGCTGACCAGAGCCAGGTTTCTTCACCGGGACGTCTGGGGTATCTCTTCGACGATCTTCCGACAGATCTTTCCGCCCTGCAAAAGCTGCTTCATGATGTCATGATTTCGAATACCTATGCGCATTACGAGGGCGTGGAACTCCCGCGGGTTCGTACCAATGAAGTCTACCTTCGTACCGTCCAATCCAAGCTGGAGCACTTACTTAAGCTGAATCCCGTGCCACTCAGCGAAGCGCGTTCCCCCAAAGACAGGCTGATCGGCAATTCCCGTGATTTTTCCCTGATGCTGGTCAGTATTTTGCGCCACCACAACCTCCCTGCCCGCCTGCGCTGTGGTTTCACCGTCTATCCCAACCCGGGAAAATACGAAACCAGCTGGATCACGGAATCCTGGAACCAGCCTGAACAACGCTGGCAGAAGGTCGATATTTTCATGAAGCCATCCATCCTGTCTGAATTGACTCTCAGCTTTGACCCACTGGACCTGCCAGAAACGCATTTTATCCCTCCCAATTTAGCCTGGCAGCGGATAAATTCGATTAACTCGGATCCAAAACTCTATGGGAGCGGGCGCGTTCGCGGCAGAAGTGTCATCAAGAACACGCTCATTCATGATTTCCTGTGTTTAAACAGGATCGAACCTCTGCCTTTCGACAACTTCAAGCTCGCTAACACAAAGATCGCAGAATTGCACAGCCAAAATATCTCTCTTCTGGATCGGCTTTCCAAAACCACCACGGGGGAGTCGCGCGACTTCCTGCTGTTACGGACAGCCTTTCTCATGCACGCCAGTTCTTTTCTACCTGACTACATGCTTGAATAGACTCGCGACCCAGTCCATTGGGGATTCAAGCCGCCTGAAATTGCTCCACTTTAAGTAATCAATCTCTGCCTTAAACCGGAATATTGGGTTAAAATCAGAAAAACGGTAAAGTTAGGAGTGCAAACATGAAGATCCCCATATATCACGTTGATGCTTTCGCAGTAGAGCCCTTCAAAGGGAACCCGGCTGCTGTTTGCCTGCTCCAGTCCCCCCGCAATCCAGCCTGGATGCAAAACGTCGCTGCAGAGATGGCACTCTCCGAAACCGCCTTCCTGGTACCCAAAGGTGATGGTTACGATCTGCGTTGGTTCACCCCAAAAACTGAAGTGGAATTGTGCGGTCACGCCACCCTGGCAAGCGCTCATATCCTCTATGAATTCGGTTTCTATGAACCTGACGAGAGTATTAAGTTCTTTACATTGAGCGGAACGATCACTTCCAGTTTTGCCCATGGCACTATTGAATTGGATATGCCCCGCCGCAATCCGGTCCCCGGCAAAGTGGTTCCGGAATTGGTTGATATTCTTGGTCAGGAACCAGTGGCGATGGCTGCTTTTGAAGATAAAGTTCTCCTGGCAGAGCTTGCCAGCCCGGAGGCGGTGGAACACTTCCTGCCGGATTTCAAAAAGATTGCCCGTCTGGAACAGACGGATTTGATCATCACAGCTCAGTGCAAAGACAAATTCGATTTTGTCTCCCGCTTTTTCTCCCCATCCACCGGGGTTTACGAAGACCCCGTTACCGGCATGGCACACTGCATGCTTGGTCCATACTGGGCTGAGAAACTCAACAAAACCAAGTTCCACGCTTTCCAGGCATCTCCGCGTGGAGGTGAGATTTGGGTCAGGCTTGGAGCGGACCGTGCCTACATCGGTGGCAAGGCAGTCACAGTGTCTCAGGGCGATTTGTTGCACCAAAAGGATTAGGCCGTTTCGGTCAGGGTTTTTACAATTTAGATCCAACCTGCCCTCAGGTTTTGAATCCTGAAATTTTAACTTTGGGCCTGTAACACACCCCTTAAATGTTATACTTCCTGTGTAAGGATGAAAGGTCTGTCTCAGGATTGTGTCACTCCCTTCCTTCCAATTCGAAATTACCAAAAAGCTTTATACTCCGCCTTTTTGCTTCGGGTGCGTGGGTCTGCCCGATCTGTATTTTAATAAAACTTAACATTCATGGAGATGATTAATGGACTTGCTAAAACAACGGATTTTGAATGACGGACGCAACCTTGGCAATGGCATCCTCAAGGTGGATCGTTTCATCAACCACCAGGTTGACCCCATGCTCATGGATGCCTGCGGGATGGAGTTTGCCAGGTTATTCGCTTCCTGCGGCGCGCAAAAAGTGCTGACGGCGGAGATATCCGGTATTGCGCCAGCTCTGATGGCTGGCAAATACCTCAATCTTCCGGTTGTTTACGCCCGCAAGACCAAACCGGTCACCATGCCCAGTGAAGTCTACCTAACCGTGGCTCCTTCGCACACGAAAGGCAACAATGTTGAACTGATCGTCTCCCCCGAGTACCTCAGCAGGGGTGAGCGCATTCTGATCATTGATGATTTTCTCGCTTCCGGTGCCACCATTGCCGGCCTGGTTCGCCTGGCACAGGTTGCCGGCGCGGAGGTGGTTGGAATCGGCGCCCTGATTGAAAAAACTTTTGAAGGCGGGCGCTCCCTGCTCTCCTATCTCAATGTTCCCATCCATTCCCTGGTCACCATCACCTCCATGGACAATGGAAAAATTACGTTCGCCGATTAATCCATGCCAATTATCTTGCAGGTTGAAAAGGAAGGGATATGAGCGATAGAATCGTCATCCTGGATTTTGGTTCCCAGTATACCCAACTGATTGCCAAGAGGGTGCGCGAGCAGCAGGTATATTGTGAAATAAAGCCCTGGTTCGCCCCAAAAGAAGAGGTCCTGGACGAACAAACCAGGGGAATCATCCTCTCTGGTGGGCCTCTTTCGATTTATTCCCAAGATGCCCCCTACCTGCAGGACTACCTCCTCGAGAGTGGTCTGCCCATCCTGGGCATTTGTTACGGCATGCAAGCTCTCACCCAAAAACTGGATGGAAAAGTCCTGCCAGCCAAAGAGCGTGAATACGGACTCACCCTGGTAAAGGTACTCACGGATAACCCGCTGCTGCTGGAAAAAGAACTCACCGTTTGGATGTCCCATGGCGACCGGATTGATCAGCTACCGCCAGGCTGGCAGGCGCTTGCCAGTTCGGACAACAGTCCCATCGCCGCCATGGGAGATTTGGAACACAGGCGTTTTGGCTTGCAGTTCCATCCGGAAGTCCGGCATACGCCTTTGGGTGCGCAGATCCTGCGCCGTTTTGTGCTGGATATTTGCGGTTGCATGCCAGATTGGACCCCGGAATCCATCATCCAGAAGAGTGTCACGCAAATTCGTGAACAGGTTGGAGACGCCCGGGTTATTTCAGGCTTGAGCGGTGGGGTTGATTCCAGCGTAGCCACGGCACTGGTGCAGCGCGCCATCGGTGATCGGGTCACCAGCATCTTCGTTGATACCGGTCTGCTCCGGCAGGATGAACGCCGTCACACTGAGCAGGCATTCCGACCCCTCATGGGCGGCCGACTTTTAGTGGTTGACGCGGCAGACCGATTCTTGCACAACCTCACAGGCGTGACCGATCCCGAGACCAAGCGAAAAATCATCGGAGAAACCTTCATTCGTGAATTTGAGGGGGCTGCCAGTCGGCTTGGGGAGGTTGAATTCCTGGTCCAGGGCACCATTTACCCCGATGTGGTTGAGTCGCGCGGTCAGGGTGCCTCGCAGGCGCAGCAGATCAAATCCCATCACAACGTCGGAGGTCTGCCGGCAGATATGCACTTAAAGCTGGTGGAACCCCTGCGCTTTCTTTTTAAGGATGAAGTCCGCGCGGTCGGGGAAGCGCTGGGTCTGCCCCCTGATTTAGTCTGGCGGCAGCCTTTTCCCGGTCCCGGCC
>JBAQMM010000254.1:0-22897 GCA_049302815.1 Anaerolineaceae bacterium
ATTGCTGACCGCCAGGGTTAGTATGTGTTCATCAGCCAGGATGGTGACCTCCCCGCTAACCTGCAGATCAAGAGTAATTTGGTTGGATTGAGCCAGTGGTTTTAGCTCTTGCACTACTTCGGTCAGGAGTACCTCAAGGTTGACTTGTTCAGTGCGTAATTCTTTTTCTCCCCTGGCCAGGATCAGTAAATCTTCGGTCAGGCGTTCCATACGGTCAAGCGTCCTATTGAGAATGACGTTCATTTCTTGGTAATCTGTCAGAGTGGCATTTGGGTCCTGTTGGATCACTTCCAGATTGGTACGTAAAGTTGTCAGAGGGATACGTAATTCGTGGGCTGCATCTGCCACAAATCTTTCCTGCTGTTCGAATGACAGTTCCAACCGTTCCAGTGTATTATCAAAGGCATCTGCCAGTTCCTTAATTTCATCAGAAGGACCATCCAACGCCAATCGTCGGTCAAGCGTATCTGCACGGATATCCTTCACCATCCAGCTAAGTCGTTGCACAGGTTGCAAGGCTTGTTGGGCAATCCAGTAAGCGCCTAAAACGCCAATCAGCGCAAAAACTCCTGCCACGATAAACGATATCGTGTGTACCTGCCGAAGTACAGATTCTTGAATAACTTGCACAGACGGGGTTACGGTCGTGCTGGGTGATGGCAAGTCAGTTTGAGTCAAAGATTCAGGAGATGGTTCAGAAGATGCAATTTGAGTAGGTGAGAGTATGACCTCCGTAATTGTTTTCGGTACATAGATGTCTGTAAGCTTGCTGATGAAAAATGCCTGCAAAAACCCCAGGACAATCAGCAGAACGGCTGTCCAGAACATTAACCGACGGCTTAATGTAAGCGATCGATTGAAACGTTTCCAGGTTGACGAGGTATGTTTCATAAAGATTCTTCCCCTCCAATAATCATCCGGTATCCTTGCCCAACAATGGTATCAATATACCGTGGGCTATCTGTCGTATCACCTAATTTGCGTCGCAGGGAATGGATATGAACGCGCACAGAATTGGTGAACAAATTGACTTCGTCACCCCAAACATGTTCGATGATTTCTTCCTGGCTGACAATCTCTCCAGGGCGGCGCATCAGGTATTCCAGGATGGCAAATTCTTTGGAAGTGAGTATAAGCCTCTGTCTCCTTTTCCAAGCCGTCTGGCTGGCTGGATCCAATTTCAAATCACTTACCACCAGGATCGGTTCCCGTACTCGCAAATCTCTCCTCAAAAGCGCCCTGATACGTGCAGCCAATTCCTCAAAATGGAATGGCTTGACCAGGTAATCATCTGCTCCCCAATCAAGCCCAGTAACTCGATCTTCAATCCGTCTGCGAGCTGTTACTATGATAATGAGCAAATCAGGTCTACTAGCTCGTAAACCACGGCACACTTGAAGTCCATCGACTTTTGGAAGGTTGAGGTCCAGGATCACCAAATCATACGGATTGGCTTGACCCATATATAAGCCCCGCTCACCATCCGCGGCGATATCTACCGCGTAACCTTGTTGTCGAAATCCGCGTGCCAGAGCATTTGCCAGATCAAGCTCGTCTTCAACGATTAGAATTCGCATTTTCTATCCTGAATAGGTTTAAAAGGGATCCCCTTTTACCCAATATGCAGAACAATCATCGATTAAATCATATATCACCAAAATTACTTTTTTGGAGGCATCACGACCGATCTTTCGAAAATTTCCTTACCATAAAGTTGCCCTCACACGTTTAGCACAACCCTGACCTCAAATCAATTTATTGATTGTTAATGCTCATTATAACAAATCGGATGTTAAGTCACTATAAAGAAAGGATTGAGATTTAATTCAAAAGCTCTGGAAAGTCATAAATAGAATGTTACAATTCATCTCTGACCATTGAACTTTTCAAATCGCGAGGTAGCCCATGAATCTGTCCTTTAGTTTATTCCGCCTGCAATCCCTGGATACCCAACGCATGCAAATCACCAAACGCCTGGCTGGAATTGAAGCCACACTTGCAGCAGATGAAGCTGTGCGTGCCAGGCTCATGGCCAAAAATCAGACCGAAGAAGCCAAAAAACAAGCCCAGAGTTCCCTGAATGATTTAGCTAACCAATCTGCAACCAAAAGGCTTAAGCTTGAACTGACTCAGGCTCAACTTTTCGGTGGGAAGATACGTAATCCAAAAGAACTGCAGGATTTACAGGCGGAAAGCGAGGCATTGAAAAGGACGATTGCCAAACTGGAAGACGAGCAACTGGACGCCATGCTGACCCTGGAAAGCGCTCAAAAAGACTGGCAGGATGCCGAATCCGAGTACCAGCGCTGCCTTGATCAAAAAGCTTCAGATAACTCCCTGCTCCTGGGTGAAAAAAGCCGGCTCGAAACGGAATTACCCAAGCTCGAATCTCAACGCCAGGCTCTCGTCTCAACCCTCCCCGCAGAGATCATCCAGCAGTACCAATCCCTGCTGAAATCCAAAGGGGGCAGGGCTTTGGTCGAAATTGTGGATGAGTGCTGTGAGGGCTGTGGAGTTTCCATTCCCCCTGGGGATATCCAGGCCGCCCGCTCCTCCTCCAAACTGATCCGCTGCAAGAACTGCGGACGTTTCCTGTACAAAGCTTAAAGGATTTTTCCCCCAAGTGTTAGATGAAAAGGACCAGCAACCTGGTCAATAGCCATTCCACCACATACACCAGGATCAACAAAATCATTGGGGAAAAGTCCAAGCCACCCATCGGACTGACCACTTTCTGAATGGGGCGCAGCAACGGTTCAATCACCTTAGCCAAGGCCACCCGAATGGCATGGTAGGGCGGCAGAAAGAAACTCAGTATTGAGTAGAGTACTACCAGCAGGCTCAAAAGCTGGCTAGCAGCATTGATGATGGCTAAAACGATTTGCATTATATTCCTTATTCCCTGGGAGGTCTTGGTCCGAGGATGGCTTCTCCCAGCCGGATGATTGTAGCACCTTCTTCAATCGCGACCGCAAAATCCGATGAGGTGCCCATGGATAATTCGGTCAATTTCAGTTCTGGCCGGCAGGTATTCAAGTAATCGCGTAATTCCCGCAGTTTTCGGAAATATACTCGATTGGCTTCCATATCCGCCTGCAAGGGCGGCATGGTCATCAACCCTGTGACTCTCAGTCGGGGCAACTCAAGCATCTGATCCACCAGCGGGAGGAATTTTTCCCAACGGGTTGTATCCGTTCCGTCCAGCCCCTCTTTGCTTGCTTCCCCGCTCACATTTACTTCCAACAACACCTGCAAAGGGGACAATTCGGGCGACCGCATCTCGTTAAACATTCTCGCCAGCTTTTCGCTGTCTACGGAATGCACGCGATGGACAACATTTGCCAGCAGTTTGACTTTTCGGCTCTGCACGTGACCCACCATATCCCACTGAATTCCAGGCAGATCGCTCAATTCTTCAATTTTTCGCACGGCTTCTTCAGCGTAATTTTCCCCAAAAATCCGCAAGCCACAGTCATAAGCCGCACGCACCAAGGCAATTGGCTGGCGTTTTGTCACCGTCACGATCTCCACCTGTTGAATGCCACGACCGGATTTGGTAGCCACCTGTGCCACCCTGGTTTTGACCTGTTCAAGTCGGTCGGAAACTGCCTTCACAAGGGTTGGATCAAGCGCTTCTGCCATCATGCTTTAATGCTATCACAGTTGCGAAGCGGCCAGTCACTCCTTTTTCTTTCCTGTAGGAATACCACTCATTCAAATGGCTGGCGGTGCAAATTTGGGATTGTTCAATCTGCAGGACGCCGGCATTGCGTAGCGTCCACTCATTGGCTGCCCAAAGGTCAAGATAGAGACCGTTATCCTTCTCCCGGAAAAACGCCGAAGTTGCCTGCCCGATTTCCAACAAAAACCGCTTCCGAAGGTCCTCACTGACCTGGTAGCAATCGCCGCAAATGGAGGGACCAATTCCTACCAACAGGTCTGCTGGGTCAGATGCGAATTTTTCCTGCAGCATGCGCACCGCTTCAGCTCCAATTTGAAGCAGCGTTCCCTGCCAACCGGCATGCACCAAGCCAATCACCCGCTTCATCGGGTCGTGGAAAACGAGGGGAACGCAGTCGGCGAAACGCATCATCAAGGTCACATCGGGGTTGTCTGTAAAAATGCCATCAGCCGGCTGGTGTTTTTTATCCACCGGCCGCGGTTTATCCGTAAACAAAAGCGTGCTTCCATGGACCTGCCAGACGTCAAAGCGGCTCTCATAGGGTCTGCCAAACGCGCCAAACAAAAGCCGGTGGTTGGCAAGCACGTCGTCCGGATTATCTCCAACCGTCCCTCCCAGGTTGAGCGATGCATAAGGACCTTTGCTCTGACCCCCCAAGCGTGTGAACACCGCGTGATCGATCGCCTCGGCCTGGAAGGTTTCAAAGGTGTAATAGCGCAAGCCACCCACGTCATGTTGAATCATGGATCTGGCTCCTTTTCAAGAGCTAAGACAGCACTGAGCGCTGATTTTTTTTCGAGCCGTTCCCTGGTCATCCGCACCGTTTCTTCAATAGTGGGATAGCCCAACCAAGCCGTGAATAAACCAAACAAAACGCCGGTCAAAACCCGGAAGAAGGGTGTGCTTTCACGCACCGGAAACCACGAGAATACTGCCAGCCCTAACTGGCCGACCAATTGGGAAAGCCCGTCCAACCCGATAGGCAGAAGACCAAAAATAACCCAGATGTACCAGGGAATCGGTTTAGTTTTTCTTTTAAACAAGCCAAAGAACAGACCAAACAGCAGAATGGAGAGGTATATGGCAATATCCCGCTGGCATAAAGCCACTTTGTACCCGACTGTATCGTTGCCAATATACTGTTTGGCTGCCAGCAAATCCTCTTCGCTCTGTCCGGTCGCCAATCCGTAAGGGATCAAACCATCAACGTGGGCTAATTCCCTGGGATAGACTGCCTGTTCTCCAAATAAGAAGAACGAGCGGTATCCCAGCTGGTGACAGATCGAACTGTACATTCTGTAAATAACCTGCGCGGTTTTTGGCTGGTCCAGCTTCATCAGCACCGGAGCCAAAAATGGCAAGCCGACATAGATGAAGACCAACAGGTTAAATAACAGCAGGTAATGCCTTGAAAACCACAAAGTGAACAGGTTTCCAAAGGTTAATTTTTTCGGCGCGGAGTATTGACTGATCGCAGCAGTATCATTCTTTTGGGCGGCAGCAGCGATGCGGGAGCCGGTCTCGTCCAAGGCAGTCTTAATTTCTTCCCCGGTGATATTGCCGATCAGGTAGAAGGGACCAATCTCCAGGCGGGGAAGTTGTTGGGCGTAGGCTTTTTGCAGATAAGCATTCTGGTTGACATCAACAATGGTCAGTTGATAAGAGTACGTTTCCTGGAATTGGGTGAACAGTTCCTGGAGATATCGGTTTTCTTCTTCCAGAGCAGGTAAAGTGAATAAAGTGACTTGTATCATGTTTGTGCTAACTGGAGGTCAAGTGAAACCTGACGGCGTTCAGTTTTTCAGCCCATAGATGGCTGGATCATCGTCGAAGTGACAGACGGGTTTAGGAGAAAACCTCCACCTGGGTCGAGTTCGCCCCGCCCTGCACGGTTAGCTCGCCAGGGTAGTAAGCCACTTGTGGGTTAGCCCAGCGCCAGATCCACTTGGCATCCTTAGGTTTGCAGTTGATGCAACCATGTGAGAGTGGAGTCCCGAAGTTGTTGTGCCAAAAGGCAGCGTGAATGGCGGCACCGTTAGAGTCAAAGATGGTAGTCCAGCCGATTCCGGAAGTGTCAAACTCCATCACCCCTCCTGCGCTCATATGCGTTGAGATCATTTTGCGCCAAATGGTATGGATACCCTGGGGTGTTAATGGCCCGCCGGAAGACACCTCGCAAAAGTAAACTTCACGTCCTCCTTCATAGCAGGAAAGTGTATTCTTCAATGGATTCAAATCGGCCTTGATATATTTGTCACCGACATCCGGATGGATCGGGGTCATTTCATCCGGCGTGATCGGCCGGCAGGCGGTTGCATCCGCCCAATACGAATCCGGCTCTGCCCCCCATTTTTCAGTCAGCAAATATTCCCAGGCTCCGTTTTCCTGCCGGATATCATACGCCCAAAAGACTTGGCTGTAATATATCCGAGGTTTGTTGACCTCGCGTATCCAATAAGAAGCAGCCGGAATCCTGGTGGCCTTAATATCCACCACAGGTTTGGTAATTTCCACCCACATACCCTTCGTGCCATCTGGATTGGTGGGCAACTCCTGGAGCGGTTGGTTATTGTGGTTTTTTACCGGTTGGACCCAGGGGGAATACATGTAGCCATTGGGGGTTTCCACCCAGCGCTGGGTAAAGCGATCAAAGTCCAGGTTGGTGGTCACCACTTCCCGCTTCCATTCCACCACGTCATCGCGCCAGACTGTGGCAGCCTTGGGAGCGTTTAAGTAAGGTTCGGTCTTTAGTTCAAACCAAGCGCCCTCCTGACCGGCACAAATGCGCCCAAGATTGGCACCTTCAGGGTATTGTGTCAGCGCTTTGGCAAAAGTGAGCTTGGGTCGTGAAAGAGCCAGTGCCCCAACAAATATGCCTGACAGTTTGAGAAATTCTCTGCGAGTGATCTTCTGGTCCATTTTCATGTGGCTATTATAACGGACTGATTACAAAAAAACTATCAAGCCTGTACGGTTTAAACTCTTATGAGACGTGTTTGACACGCTGAAATGCTCAATATTTGCGGTCAAACCGGGAATCTTCCCGTTCAAGATCGCGCTGCTTGATGGCTTCCCGCTTGTCGTACATCTTTTTACCCTTAGCCACCCCAATTTCGAGCTTGGCCCGGCCAGCTTTCAAATAGACGCGGATCGGAACGACCGTCATGCCTTTAATTCGCACAGCATCCCATATTTCCCGGATTTCGCGCTTGTTGAGCAGGAGTTTGCGTTCCCTGTCCGGGTCATGCTGGTACGCACTGGCGTGCTCGTAGGGTGCAACGTGCGCCCCGACCAGCCAGGCCTGCTCGCCATCGGTACGCACATAAGCCTCCTGCAGGCTTATCTGCCCTTTTCGGATGGATTTTATCTCAGTTCCTTTAAGCACCAACCCGGCCTCATAGGTGTTCTCGATGAAGTATTCGAAACGTGCCTTACGGTTGGTGGATACTGTCTTGACGTCCATATCGCCCAATTTTAGCATAGAAGCAACGACAAGAGTGGAGCTCATGTACACCCAGCCTTGCGGGACATAAGCCCTAATGAGCGGCTCAACCCCGCCGTAAAATGGCAATCAGGGTCAAAAACACTCCCAGCCCCGCCAAGATCACAATCACCAATCCCAGAGGGACGCCACCCGGAGCAGTATTTCCAGTATCGACCTGGTAGGTTGGCAGGCTCAGGGCGGGCGGTTCGGTAAAGGTCGGCAGGCGGGAAGGCTGCGCGGTTATGATGAACTGGGCTGCCAGGGTGGGGTCAATCGTTTTAGTGACGGCCGGGGTGGCTGTGGGGGGAGGTTCCAGCATGGGTATCGGACCACCGATAATCTCGACATTGTTCGAAAAAACCCAGCCTTTTCCGCCCGGTCCACCAGGATATTCTATTTGAACATACTGGTCGTAATAGCCCAGGGCTGGGGCTTCCTGGCCCACCAGCATGACACCCACCAACTCGTAGGTCGAACTGGGGCCCGAACGGACATTGATCGGCTCATACTCCGTGGTGGTCAAGATCACCCTGATATAGGCTCCGCGGGGAGAACTGGTGACGGTAGGAATGGAAACCGTGGGGAACTGCCCGAATACGGGCTTCTCCAATGCCGGTAACAGGCTCAGCGCCATCAATCCAACCAGGCAGATAATGGCAAAAACCCCTTTGAACCATGCAGTCTTTACTAACCTCATATTATCTTTCCTTAGAATCCAATATCCAGATTATAATCTATCAGCAAATCAATCTTAAGGTTTATATGACATCAAGAATTTTCCATGGAGATTTTTTACCGGAGGAAATTGCACGGGACCTGATTGCCTATTTTAATCGGGGAAACTACCAGGTGCAACGTTTTGGCAACCCTGAAAATCTGACGGTACAAATTGCCACCCGCCGGGATATTAACAGCGGGGGTCAAACAGCCCTTACGGCGAGTCTCCAAAAAGTTACTGATGGAGTCAGTGTTCAACTCAGCAATCAAGCCTGGTTTGGATTGGCAGCCAGCCTCGGCGTAACCGCCTTAAGCGCCATCAGGAATCCACTTTCACTGTTGGGTCGGATCGATGACATTGCCCAGGATGTTGAATCGATGCAGTTGGTCGACAGTGTTTGGGCTGTCATCGATGATTTTGCCAGGCAGCACGGCACTGGTCACGCCCTTTCAGAACGGCTCAGGCGCACTATCTGTCCGTATTGCCTGACCGCCAACCCCATTGCGTCCGGCCGTTGTATCGCCTGCGGGGCACCATTGGGAGAAAGCCAGCCCATCACCTGCCTGAATTGCGGTTTTATCCTTCAACGCAGCGAAGATACCTGTCCCAATTGTGGCGAGCCCATTCCGATAAATTCGACAGTCAAATAGGCGTTAATGATCTGATGACGAAACGCCTGTTGGTTTTCATCCTTCCTGACAAATTTTTTGAACAAATATTTTCCAAGTTAACCCGGGCTAAACCTGGCAGTCCATCATTCTAAAAAGGAACCATTCATGATCCAAATTATCGCAGATACAACTTGTGGTATCCCGGTTGAACAACTGACCGCAAAAGGCATTTCCGTTTTGCCTCAAATCATCACCTTTGGGGATACTTCCTACCGGGATGACAACGAAATTGATACTGAAACCTTCCTGGCTAAACTACGCGCATCGAAGCAGCTGCCAGGCACTGCCGCTCCGCCTCCAGCGCTTTACACCCCGATTTTCGAAAGCATTCTGTCGGCTGGTGATACCGCCCTGGTGATCGCCCCCACTCAAAAAATGAGCGGGACCTACCGAAGCGCCATGGTGGCAGCCGAAGAATTCCATTCCGACCGGATTCACGTGATCGACTCGCAAACCATCGCTGGCGGTTTGGGGTCTCTGGTGCTGCAAGCCAAGCAATGGGCAGATGAAGGCATGGCGATTGAGACGCTCAAAAACAGCCTCATGGCGATGTCTGCCCGGGAGAATGTTTACTTCGTGGTGGACACCCTCGAGTATCTGTACAAGGGTGGGCGCATTGGCGGGGCTTCTCGGCTGTTTGGAAGCATGCTCCAAATAAAACCCATTCTTACGATTAAAAACGGACAGACGGAGACTTTCGATAAAGTCCGCACTTCCAAACAGGCAATCGCCAATATCATCGAAATGGATCTTAAGATTTGCAGGGATAACCCCAAACCCTATCTCACCGTCAGCCATTGCGACGCAAAAGCGGAAGCCAAACGTGTGGCCGCGTACCTTCAGGAACAGCTTAATCTGCCTGAGGTCCCCATTTATATCGTCCCTCCGGCAATTGTGGTGCATGTAGGTCCCGGGTTGATCACCACCAGTTGTTTCAACGCACCTGAATAATCAGACCAACCCGATCGGCTGATCAGAGCGCTTCTGCCAGTATGCCGCGCAGAGCTCCCTCACTTAAGACGATCGGGTTTTTCTTCATGCTGGAAGCGCTGGTTGCTTTGGAGATGATCTCATCCAAATCTTCAGGTTTGATGCCGTAATCACGCAATCGTTTGATCTGGAACAGCTCAACTGTATCCTCGATCCAGTCAATCCCAGTTCCCACACCCGCGGAAGGCCGCCCGCTTAATATTCGGGAGATATCCAGGTAACGCTCCAGGTAGCCTTGCAGGTTGCCAGAGGACTGGAGCGCAGCAATATTGGCGCGCATCACTGCCGGCAACAGCCTGCCACAAATAGCACCGTGGGGGGCATTATACATCCCGCCCAACACACCGGCAAACCCATGCACGGCACCCAAACCGGCGTTCGCCAGACTCAGCCCACCAAACAAACTGGCCAGAGCCATATCCTCTCTCGCTCGGGCATTCCTGCCATCGTCATAGGCTGCTCTCAGGCTGCGCCCTGCCCGAATGATACCCTCCCGCGCCAGGCCGTCCGTCATGGGATTGTGCGCGAGGGTGGTGTAGGCTTCAATATTTTGGGTCAGCGCGTCAAGCCCGCTGGCAGCAGTGACCTGGAGCGGTGCAGAATACGTCATTTCGGGATCGACCAGTGCGATAGCCGGAAGCAGGTACGGGCTGCGCAGGCTTACCTTGACCTTTTCCTCCAGAACAGCAATGACAGCGTTGCGGGTCACTTCTGACCCGGTGCCGGCGGTTGTGGGAACAGCCACGACCGGCAGGGACGGATTCGCCAGTGGCAGCCCTTTTCCGACCACCTCCAGATAGTCAAAAATATCCCCTGGATTGGTTATCAGGGCGGCGATGGTTTTGGCAGTGTCGATCACACTGCCCCCGCCAACTGCTATGACCACCACACAATCACCTCTCTTACCGACTTCCAACCCAGCGGTAATGGTCGCGACTTCCGGCTCATTGGTTACTTTGAACTGGGAGACAGACATTTCCGCTTCTGCCAGGCTGATCAACACAGGTTCCAGGGAAACTGCACCTGAGCCGCAGACCAGCAGTGCCTGCCTGCCAAACTGCTGGGACAGCTTTCCGATGTCCTTTGCAGCTCCTGGACCAAAGATTATCCTTTGAGCGGTCGCGAATTCAAATTTCACCGGATTAGTACCATTCCTCATCGGTTGGATCAAGATTCGTCAGGAAGACCCGCGTCCGTTCGGAAGCCATCATCGGAGCCACCACCTCTTTCCATTTTAGGAAGTGGGGAGTCTGCTGGTGCGCCGAGAGAGCATCCTTGGACCGGTAAATCTCAATCAACCGAAAATTTTCAGGATGATCAATTTCTTGAAAAAAGTCAAAACGCACCACACCGGCTTCTTTTCGGCTGTTCTGGGCATTGTATTTGGTGATCTCGATGAATTCAGAGATCGATTCAGACATCACGTGGACGGAAACTAAGGCCGTGTACATAAGCTTCTCCTGGTTCTGGTATCAAAGTTGCTAAAAGTATACCTGTTTCAAAGTCAAAATAAACAATTTATTGTAAAAATCCGCTAACGGAGAAGGGTTGGGTCAGGCAAGATTGTTATCCGGCACTTATACCCCGCGGGTCCAGCGCCATTAAGGGAATGAGGCAAGCATCACAAGTTTGAACTCCTCCTTAACCCATAAACAGCCCAATAATAACCAGGATTACGCGGCCATTCATCCAATTGGCAAAGGCACAATTGACCTGGGGCTGATACTTTTGCATACTCTACTATCGCCCCCAAAGGCTAACCTGACCCATTCAGGTGATATCATTATTCCTAATGAACGCCTGTCCGGAGCTTTCCGATCCTGAAAAATGGCTGATTTACCAGGATGACGACTTGCTGGTTATCAACAAACCTGCCGGTATATTATCCATTCCTGACGGTTATCATCCGGACCTGCCGCATCTATCCATGCTTTTAGAGCCGGTTTTTGGCAAGGTCTGGATTGTCCATCGCCTGGACCGGGAAACCAGTGGAGTGATGATGTTCGCCCGCAACGCTGACAGTCACCGGCAACTCAACCACCAGTTTAAGGAGCGGTTGATCCATAAAAAATACCACTGTCTGGTTATCCCAGCCCCATTATGGGAAGCGTTGAGCATGTCCGAGCCGCTGCTGGTGGACGCGGATCGCCGCCACCGCACCCGGGTGAATTTTGAGCGGGGAAAACCCGCCCAAACCCATGCCCAGGTGCTTTGGAGAGGCAGCCAGTTTGCCGTGCTGGCATGTGAAATCACCACAGGCTATACGCACCAGATCCGCGCTCATCTTTATCAGCAGGGTATTGGCATCCTTGGAGACAACCTTTATCTTACCAAGGACCTCAAATCAGTCGATAAAGAACTCTCCGCTGCCCGACTGATGCTGCATGCCCACGACCTCAATTTTGCGCACCCTTCGAGTGGAAAGCCCATGGAGTTCGTGGTTGATTACCCGCCAGATTTTTCAGAGATGCTTGAAATACTTCAAACCCACAAGTTAGGATGATTCTTCTTCAATGAGACAAAGTTGTCTCTCCCAATGATAATATGATCCAGGACCTTCACGTCCAACAAGGTGCCAGCCTGTACCACTGCCCGGGTCAGATTGACATCCTCAGGGCTCTCATCAGCCTCCCCTGAAGGGTGATTATGAACCAATACTATGCCATAAGCACCATTCCGAATGGCTTTGGTAAAAATCTCGCTGACCCGCACCGAAGAGGAATCCTGCGAACCTTTGTACAGGCGGTCGATCCCCAACACCCGGTTGCGCACGTTCAACCACAATACCCACAGTTCTTCCTGGCCTTTACCGCGCAGCTCAAGCCCAACCAATTGGACAATATCCTCCGGAGTACGAATGACCCCCCGGTCTTCCATTTTCTCTTTCGCCAGGCGGTTACCCAACTCCACCGCAGCTTTTATCCGGGCGGCTTTAGCCAAACCGACCCCGGGAATACTCTTGATTTCCACAATATCAGCCCGATGGATACCGCTAAAACCTCCCAGATCCCTGAGGATCTTGTTCCCCAAGTCAATCGCATTCATGCCTTTGGTGCCGCTGCCCAAGAGGACTGCCAGCAGCTCCCCATCGCTGAGCGCCTGGGCACCTTCGGTGATCATCCTCTCGCGGGGTCGATTTTCTTCTCTGAGATCAACTATGCGCAACCTTGTAGAAGTTTCGTCCATGACTATATTTTACACGTGAATTTGTAGCCAATGGGGACATGTTATAATCGAAACGAAAAACTCATTGTTAAATATTGTCAAAATGCCAATACAAAATTTTCCGGCTGTTTATAAAAGTTTAACCGATATCAATGCATTCGTCCTGTCTGTAGCCAGGCAAATTGGTTTCTCGAGTAAAGAGCTATATGCGATTGAATTATCCGTAAATGAAGCCTGTGCCAATATTATCGACCACGCTTACCAAGGAGAAGGACTGGGAACCATTGAAGTGATTGCCGTAGCCTCCAAGGATGCTCTCAAAGTTATCCTGAGGGATCAGGGAGTTCCTTTCAATCCCGATGAGGTCCCGTCACCTGACGTTTGCAGCCCATTGGATGACCGCTGCGAGCGCGGCTTGGGCGTTTATACCATGCGCAAACTCATGGATGAGGTTGTGTACGATTTCTCCCAGCCGGGCGTTAACAGCCTGATCATGGTTAAACACAAACGAGCTTGTCCATGAAACCCGACCTTTCAAATGGCAGTCAGGCCAACAGGCAGACGCTGGCTAATTTTGCCCAAAACCTGACCAGTATCGATGATCTGAACCAGCTTTACCAGTCCATCGTGATTTTTGCCAGCGAGCAATTCGCCAGCGAAACCTCTATCCATTTACTCACAACACAATTTCCAGCCAAGCTTCAGGACAGCGAGGATGCTTCGGCAAAAACGAATTTCCATAGGATCGTAGAGACTTCAGAATCGATCAGCTTGAATTACATTACTCAAACCCAGGAATACCTGGTGGGTCTACCGCTGACCGCCCAAAAAGAATCGCTGGGTTCGCTGATACTCTTCCGCAAAGGCAAGGATTTTGACCAGGCGGAAATCTCCCTCCTGGAAGGTTTTGGGTCTTTGATCAGCATGGCTGTTCAGTCAATTCAGCTGGGTCAGCAGCAAAACAACCAGCAGAAGCAGCTCTCCTTGATCGCCTCTGTGACCTCCCAACTGGCACATATCTCCAATCTGGAGGACCTGACCCGGGAAGTCTGCCGGTTGATCCTGGAAACATTTGGATATTACTATGTGGCTGTCTTTACGGTTGATCCGGATAGCCAGGCATTGCTTTTTAGAGCCAGCGCCCGAAGCGCAGGATCCACCAAGCCAGCTTTTGAGTTCCCAGCCGGGATCAAACTGACCCTGGGTGAACACATTGTCGGTTATGTAGCCCAAACCGGCAGGACCCTACTCGCGAACGATGTTTCCCAGGAAGTTCGTTACGGGCATCTTGAATCTCTCCCGGAAACGGAGGCGGAACTCGCGATTCCCTTGAAAATTGGCAAATCCGTTGTCGGTGTCCTGGATGTCCAATCTGATCAGCGGGAGGTTTTTACCCGCAGCGACGTGGTGGTTTTATCCACCCTGGCGGATAGCATCGCCTTTGCCATCTCAAAAGTCCGCCTGTACAACCAACTGGAACAACGCAATGAACAAATGGATCTCGTTGCCAATGTGACCAAGTCCATCACCAGCATTCTGGATCTTGACAATCTGATAAACAAAGTGGTGGAACGCATCCATCGGGAATTTAACTATCCTTATGTGCATATTTTCCTGCTGGATCGGGTGCAAAACAAGATCGAGTTCAAGACTGGCAGTGGAAAACGCGCAAAAAAGTACCGTGAGCAATCGGTCACGTTTGACTTGAACGCCGATAGAGGCATCATTCCTCTTACCGTCCGAACCAATCAAATTCAGCTGATCAATGACGTTAAGCAGGACCCCCTTTATATTCAAAGCCCGGTTGCCCGTTCCGTCACAGGCTCTGAATTAACCATCCCGCTGGGATTTACCAATGAGGTTTTTGGCGTATTGGATATTCAGAGCAATGCTGTCAACGCGTTTACCGCTGCCGATATTGACCTGCTCTCCACCCTCGCAGCCAGTATTTCGATCGCCATTCGCAATGCCAAGCTCTACAATTCCGAGAAGTGGCGCCGGCGGGTGGCAGAGAGCTTGCAGGATGTGGCATCCCTGCTTGTAGAGAATATTCCACTGGACGAAACTTTCCAGGCAATCCTTAAAAATATTCAGGAGATTTTGCCTTGTGACCTGGCTGCCATCTGGTTATTGGATGAAAACGGTCAGAGCAGTCAGAATCCGAATAACCCATCCATGACGCTGACGGCTACCCGCTCCAACAGCCCGGATTTTCCCGTTCTTGATCCTGTCCAGATTTCCTGCGATCAAGCCTGGTTCTGCGAAGCCCTAGCCCAGGGAACCCCCTTCATCCGCAAGGACTCCCAGTTGAACGATCCATTTTATGCGCAGTACCATTTCGACGAGAATTATTCTGCCATTGCAGCCCCGCTCTCCACCGCCGGTAAAAAACTGGGCGTGCTGACGCTTCACCACCACACGTCCAATCGCTACGGCCCCGAATCTCAGAACATTTCAGCCTCGTTTGCCGGCTATACTGCCATTGCCATTGATAATGCCAGGCTGTTCCAGGAGTCCAAGGATCAGGCCTGGATTTCGACCATTTTGTTGCAGGTCGCCAAAGCCACCCAGTCTCTGACCAGTATTGACGAATTGACTTCCCTGATCGGACAGTTAATCACGCTCTTAATCGGCGGAAAGAAAGGCGGGGTTTTCCTCTTCGATCATGAACAAAACGCCTTTTACATCCAATCCATCTTCGGGGATGAATTTTCCGCCCTGGGGCTTTCCCTGCCGCTCAAGATTGGTCAACCCGACCAGTTTACCCAGGTGGCTGATTCCCGGCAGACCATCGCCATGCCAGCCGCCAACTTTGACCCAGCACTTGTTGAACTGCTGGGCTTGCTGCCTGAGGACACCATCCTGCTCTTACCACTGATTGCCCATAATGAAATCCTGGGCGTGCTCATGCACGTCAGTTCCGACCTTTATCAGCAGGATACGCCTGAGAAGGTGCTGGGGAAACAAAAATTTGCCATCCTGCAGGGAATTGCCCAGCAAATCGCGGTAAGCATTCAAAACATCAATCTTCTGGATACCAGGCAGGAAGAAACCTACATCTCCTCAGTCCTGCTGCAGGTCTCACAGACGATTGTCTCAACCCCCAACCTGACCGAGTCCCTCGGTAAAATTTACTATATCCTGCACATGCTGGCAGGTGTGGAAGGCTGCGCAACTTTTCAGTTGGTGCCTGCCACAGGTTCGTATGAGTTGATGCATGCCTTGTCTGATCAACTGCATCCCTGGCAGGTGGAAAAATATATTGGCACATGTTTCACCACGGAAGAGCTGCCCTTCCTTCAGGAATCGACTGAAGGAAAGCCCTACATTGTCAAATCAGCAGCATATTTGGAAACCATCAACAGGTTAACCACGGCAACGCTTTCAGAGGAGGAGCGAGTAGACGCGCCGGTGCTCAATCCCACCAACTCGGTTTATATCATTTTCCAGCTCTCGGTGCGTGGGGAAAACTATGGTCTGCTGGTCTGCCGTGATCCTGATATCCCCAAGCGCGAGCGTAGATTGGAATTGTTGAACGGTGTGGCGCAGCAGATTTCCTTTGCGATTCAAAACGATCGTCTGGAACAGGCACGAAATCAACAAGAACGGGTCGAACAGGAGTTTCGGTTGGCGCGCCAGATTCAAAAAACCTTCCTGCCGGAAAACCTGCCCAAGATCAGCGGCTATGACCTGGACGTCCACTGGCAAACCGCCAGGCAGGTCGGCGGGGATTTTTATGACGCCTTCGAGATCAAACCGGGATTGTTTGGTTTTACCATCGCCGATGTCTCTGATAAAGGTCTGGCAGCTGCCTTATATATGACCGTGACCCGAACACTCATCCGCGCCATTGCCCTCGAGTCATTCTCCCCTGCCAGGACGCTAGAGAGGGTGAACCAGCTGCTTCAGTTGGATTCAAAACGGGGCTTTTTTGTGACCTGTTTTTATGGCATCTTGGATCAGGAAAGGCATATGCTTCTTTATAGCAATGCCGGTCACTTACCCCCGTATCATCTCGACAAACTGGCTGGCACAGCCGTGAAGCTCGAGCGTGGTGGCATTGCACTGGGTGCCATGGAGGAGATCACGCTGGCAGAGCATGCCATTGAACTCGCACCAGGGGATGGTCTGGTGCTCTTCACCGATGGCGTGACCGAAGCTTTCAACAAGGTGGGCAGTTTTTATGGGGAAGCCCGCTATCAAAAACTGCTGCAAAAATCAGGTAACCTTTCAGCTTCGGGGATATTGGAGACAGTCGAACAGGACCTGGAAAAATTCAGGAGAGATGCACCCCTGAGTGATGATATCACCCAGATGGTGCTGAAAAGGCTGAACTCACTGGCTAATTAACGTCGGGATACTGATTTGCTCAAGCAGCGAATCCACTGCGGTGCCAAACACCCTGTCAAAAAATGAACTGCCACTATACCCGCCCAGGATCAAGACGGAAGCACCGACTTCTTCCACGGCAGATAATATTTCTTTCGTGAGGTTTTCGCCCTTTCTCAAGTGATAGCTAAAATCCAAATTGAGTTTTCTCAGGTATGTTTTGGCATAACTGACCTCAGACTCAATATCCGCCTGACCGTTATCCAAGGTGAAAAGATCGAGCTGTGTTCCAAACCGTGCTGCGAAGTAAGCACCCATAAACAAGGCTTCCTTGCTTTTTGGGCTGCCATCGTAAACAATCAATGCTGAGTCAAACGGCATGGGTTTTTCTTTAACGATGAGAATGGGTCGGCGGCTCCTGTGCAGAATGGTCACGATCCCCGAAGACAACCGATCAAAAATGCCGCCGGTAGGCGGGTAGGTCAGTTTCAATACCAGCAAATCGTTCAAGAGACTGTGTTCGGTCACCATGGTGGTGATCTCCCCTTCCACGAGCAGCAGCCTGCCCTGCATGCCCACCTCCTGTAATCGCTTCTCAAACCGGTCTTCACTACGCCTGTGCATGCTCTCATCCAGGGAATCGCTGGAATTGATTACATGCAGCCCACGAATATTCCCTTCGGGACAACGATTAATCAGGATGGCTTGCTCAAGCGCTTCCCAGCCCGTGTCATCATCCCCAATAGCGACCAGAATATCCCGAAACAGGCAGTCAGCCTGGCTGGCGCCATGGAGTTCATTCTCTGCCAAATCAGACGTGCCGCTTGAGAAGACTGTTTCTATAAAATGTTGCTCTCCCCGGTTGGATGAGGGTTTCAGAGTCTTCCCTTCCTGATGCGCCATGTAATCCGCGGCATTTTCAGTTCTGATTGGCATGCCCAGCGAATTTTGCAGCAGCGATTGTTGATCCAAAACCCACAGATACAAATCCGTTATACTCATCTGCTTGAATTCTTGCTTGAGCCCGGACGATTCGATGATCTCGACCACAGGTGAGTACACCCTGTCATACCAATCAATCACAGCATCTTCATACCCGACATCCCGATCCTGTTCGATGCCCATGTAGTAGCGGTGCACGGCGATGTGTTCTTTAAGCAGGGAATAATTCTCAACCAGGTTCAGGCTGAAGTCCACCCCTGGCAGGATTTGGTCAAGTCGGGTCTCATCCAGGAAGTCGACATACGCGGATTTGATGACCAATTCTTCCGCCGTAATCGAAGATGAAATAGGCACCTTGGTTTTTATCTCGGTGACATAAGCCTCTATCTCTTCCATGCCCATTTCTTTGGCGATTGAAACCCGGTGGTTCCCATCCATGACGAAATATGCCTCTCCAATTTTATAGAGGGTTATTGGGGGAACACCGCTGGCGTTGGGGCTGACCATGGCGGTTTTTACCTGAGCCCACCGGTTGATGTCAGAGTCTCTCAAAGGCAGAAAATTGCGGTCAAAGTCTTCATTTCGACCAACACTTCCCACAATATCCTTCAATTTGACATTTTGCAGCCCTCTATTCGATTGGGAGATGGCATGAAGCTTGGTCGAAATCTCATCATAAGGCAATAAATCCAAGGATTTACCCTGCATGCCAGCCCAGAACCGCTGCATGGCAGCTTTAGAACGGGCGTGTCTGAAATCATCCAGCGCTTTGCGGTAAGTCGTGACGTCGTTTTCCATTTTTCGTCCTGAGTAGCGATTCAAGCGTATCTTACCACAGGAGACGGTCTTGAAGATCACCAAACGCCTTCTGTGGATACGCTCGGGGAATCAACTTTTCGAATAATCTGGTAGAGGTGAGGGACGACTATTGACACACCAAGGACAGTGGAGCACCCAATAAACTCTTGTTAAACCTCTGGTCTATCGAGGCAGGACTACAAAAACACTCTGCAGGCATACGACTATCGGTCGAGAAAGAGAAAGCATTTTTTGTGATGATAACCATGCTATAATTTTTCTACTTAAGCAAAGCGGATTACCAGACTAAATGGCATTAACCACCTCCCAAAAACCCATTGATTACCTGGTTATAGGTCATATCACCCAGGACCTGTTGGATGATAACAGTTCCCGTCTGGGAGGCACGGCCAGTTTTTCGGGGCTTACTGCCGCCGCGCTCGGTCACGAAGTCGGGCTGCTTACCAGCTGCTCACCTGAAACAGAGCTCTCCGCCCTTCAGCACCTGCAGGTGCAGGTTATTCCATCCACAGTAAGCACCACATTCCGCAATATTCCAACTGCGGCGGGGCGGGTGCAATTCATGTATCATCCCGCAGCCTTTATTGATGCCAATGTTGTTCCAGAGAGTTGGAAACATACTCCAATCGTCCATCTGGGACCAGTGTCAGGCGAAGTGGACCCTGCCATTTATAAAGCCTTCCCGGATAGCTTGATCTGCCTGACTCCGCAGGGGTGGTTGCGTGGATTCAGTGAGGATGGCCGTGTCCTCCCAATTGAATGGTCGTACGGTACGGAGTTGCTTCAGGCTGCCCACGCGACGGTGCTGAGCCTGGAAGATGTGCGTAATGATGAGAGCCTGGTAGAAAGCCTGGCAGCCGTGTGCAAGATATTGGTAATCACTGAAAATTACCTGGGTGCCCGGGTTTACTGGAACGGGGACATTCGCCGCTTTCCAGCACCCAAAGTGAGTCTGGTGGAAGATACCGGCGCGGGCGATATCTTTGCAGCCTGCTTCTTTCATCGTCTTTATACGACCAGGGACCCCTGGGAAGCTGCCCGATTTGCGGTTCAACTCTCGGCCTATTCCGTCACCAAAACACACTTCAAGAGCATTCCAACGAAAGAAGAGATTTCACTTGCACTAACGCAAGTGATCTGACAGGGATTAATGAATGGGTAAAGTGTATACGATCGTCAATCAAAAAGGCGGGGTCGGCAAGACCACCACCAGCATCAATCTGGGAGCCTACCTGGGCGAGTTCAACCAGCGCACCCTCTTGTTGGATCTTGACCCGCAAGCCAATGCCACCTCCTGCCTGGGAGTTGACAAGAATACGATACAGAATGGCACTTACGAAATCTTGATTGGGGCACAACCAGCCATGGAGCACATCCTGCACAACCCAAGGTTTAAGCTCTCGCTGATGCCCTCCTCTCCAAACCTGGCCGGTGCTGAGATTGAGATGATTGACCTGCCGGAACGCGAGTCACTTCTCCGCAGGATTGTTGATCCTTTGCGCTCTCGTTATGATTACATTTTGATTGACTGTCCGCCCTCCTTGGGATTACTCACCTTGAATGGGCTGATGGCAGCCTTCGATGGGGTGATCATTCCGGTTCAGTGTGAGTACCTGGCTTTGGAAGGCTTGGGGCAACTCACCCAAACCCTCTCCCGCATCAGGCACAACCTTTTTCCGGGTCTGGATATCAAGGGTGTCGTTCTGACCATGTTTGACGGGCGCACCAACCTCTCAGCAGATGTCATGCGCGAAGTTCAGCGCGTATTCCCCAATAAGGTCTTTAACACCTTCATTCCCCGCAGCATCCGCCTGGCTGAGGCTCCTTCTTTCGGCATGCCTGTTTCTATTTATGCGCCCGAATCCAGCGGAGCCAAGGCTTACCGGGCGTTGGCAATGGAAGTGCTCGGTACGGATGGGGTTAACCCCGATCCATCACAGGAGTGAGTCATCATGGCACGAAAAACAGGCTTAGGTAAAGGTCTTGATGCATTAATACCGACCTGGCAGGAAGAAACCGCCAGCGATGTTTCTGTCAAAGTAGTTCAGATTCCAGTTGACAAGATCAGCCCAAATCCCCAGCAGCCCCGCAAAAACTTTGATGAGCGCAGCCTGGAAGACCTGGCGATCTCCATCAGGGAACACGGCATTCTACAGCCGCTCATCCTGGTTCAGGTAGACAATTCAGATCTTTACAACCTGATCGCCGGGGAAAGGCGCTGGCGCGCTGCCAGCCTGGCCGGACTGACCCACGTGCCGGCAATTGTTCGGACCGCCTCCCACCAGGAACAACTTGAATTTGCTATAATCGAAAATGTCCAGCGGGAGGACCTGAACCCGCTGGAGCGTGCCCGGGCATACCAGAACCTGGTGGATCAGTTTTCACTCACGCATGAAGACATTGCCCACCGGGTGGGTAAAAGCCGGGTAACCATCACCAATACGCTCAGGCTGCTGAACCTGCCTGAAAGCGCCCAACAAGCCCTGCTGGATGGCTCCATCTCGGAAGGGCACGCGCGGGCATTGTTGAGTCTGTCTTCTGATAAAGCTATCGAAGCCGCTCTTGAAACCATCTTGAACCTCGCTTTGAACGTCCGCCAGACGGAAATATTGGTAAGCAAACTCTCCGGAAAAGCCCCCAAGCCCGCAGTGGAACGCCCCCAGTCCCCGGAAGTATTGGACCTGGAAAACCGCCTGCGTCAGCACTTTCACACCAAGGTAACGCTCCAGCCAGGCGCTCATGGAGGCAGCATCACGATCTACTATTACTCAGACGAAGAATTGAACAATATTACCGACCGGTTTGGTTTGAATGACTGAAACAACCTTGCTTTTGAATGGTCGCTTTCACACTGGCGATCCGGGTTCCGCAGATTTACAATCGCTGGCAATCGAAAATGGCACGATCGCGGCCATTGGTCCCACGGAAGAAATCACAAGCAGTCATTTACACCCGATAAAAACGGTTGATTTGCAAGGGCAAACGGTCTGGCCAGGTCTGACCGACTCTCACCTGCATCTCAGCCTGTTGGCAGACCGCCTTAGCGCAGTTGATTGTGAGACCGAGTCGTTGGAAGAATGCCTCAGTCGGGTAAAAACGGCATCCCAGGCAAAGCCTGATCGTTCCTGGATAATTGGTTACGGATGGAATCACAACGCCTGGCATCCCCCTCTTTGCGGCACAGCCAGCCAGTTGGACCGGGTTGCGGATGCCCGCCCGGTGGTACTCCATGCCAAATCCCTGCATGCTTCCTGGGTCAACACCGCCGCGCTCAAACTCGCCAATATTACCAGCGTCACACCCGACCCACCTGGTGGCATTATTCTAAGGGACCTGCAGGGTAATCCTACCGGGATACTGCTCGAGAATGCTATGGAATTGGTGGATAAATTAATCCCGACCTGGCAGGTCGCGCAGCTTTCAGCGATGCTCCTCAGCGCCCAGAGCCACCTCCTCAGCCTGGGGGTCACCGGTGTGAATGATTTCGATCATTCCCCTTGTTTTGAAGCTTTGCAAGCCCTGGAAAAATCGGATCAACTAATCCTGCGGGTGAGGAAGAATTTCCACAGCGAGATGATGGCTGAAATTGCTGCGGCTGGCTTGCGCAGCAATGAAGGCAGCGCCCACCTTTTCACCGGTTCATTCAAATGCTTCGCTGATGGCGCCCTGGGACCGCAAAGCGCTGCGATGTTGGAGCCATACCAGGGTTCAAACTCACGGGGAATGCTGTTGATGAATGCCGAGGCGGTTTTTGAGGTTGGGCAACGGGCAGCAGAATTAGGCTGGCCTTTAGCCATTCATGCCATTGGTGACGCCGCCAATCGGGCGGTTTTGGATGGATACCAGCAGTTGCGTGCCTACGAGACCGCAAATCACCTGCCACACCTGAAGCACCGCATTGAGCATGTTCAGATTATCCAGCCCGCAGACCAGGCGCGCCTGAAGGACCTGGCAGTGATCGCGTCCATGCAGCCGATCCATGCCACTTCCGATATGTACACGGCAGATCGCTGCTGGGGCAGCCGCTCAGCTCATGCCTATGCGTTTCAGGCGCTGGAGCAGCAAGGCGTGTGCCTGATTTTTGGCTCGGATGCCCC
>JBAQMM010000255.1:0-4458 GCA_049302815.1 Anaerolineaceae bacterium
GGCGTGCCCAGTGTATCGGTCTCGGTTCCGCAGCGGTACATTCACTCTGCGGCTGGGCTGATAAGAATTGATGATTGGGCTAACACCCTGCGCCTGATGCACACTGCCCTGGCGCATCTGGATGCCACAGTACTAATTCGCCAGGAGGATTAAGATGACCAAGGAATATGAAGGAAACACCCAAAAAGACGCATTGCTAGAACTGATCAAGACCCTGGTGGAGACGCCCGGACCTTCTGGAGCGGAGCATAAGATCCGCGCGGCCGTCCAGAACGAAATAAAAGGACTGGCAGGTGATGTTCGTACTGACGCGCTGGGCAACTTAATCGCCCGCGTGGGCAAGAAGAGGCCCAATGGCTTGCGGATCATGCTCTCCGCGCATATTGATGAAATTGGACTGATGGTCACGCATGTGGATGCCAAAGGGTTTGCGCGCTTCATTGGCATTGGCGGCGTCTCACCACTGACCTGTATTGGCGGGAGGGTGCTGTTCATGAATGGTCAGCCGGGTGTCATCGGAGTGGAGCGGCTTGAGCTCAATGCTTCGCCCACCCTGGATAAACTGTACATTGATGTGGGTGCTAACTCGCGGGAAGACTGCCCGATCAAGGTCGGCGATGTGTGCGGTTTTGAGCGGCCTTTGATAAACCTGGGCAAACGCTTGGTGGCGAAATCAATGGATGATCGGATCGCCGCGGTGGTGGCGATCGAAGCGATGCGAGCGCTGAAAAACAGCCCCCATGAGGTGTATTTTGTCTTCAGTGTGCAGGAAGAGGTCGGCATACGCGGCGCGACCACGGCAGCCTTCGGGGTTAACCCGGATATCGGGCTGGCAATTGACGTGACCCGCACAGGAGACACGCCCAAATGCGGCAAGATGGAAGTTGCGCTTGGAAATGGACCTGCCATCAAAGTGCGCGACTCCTCTTTTATTGCCGATCCACGCATTGTCAACTGGATGGTGGAAACCGCCAGAGCGGAAGAAATTCCCTACCAACTGGAAGTGTTAGAAGCGGGCGGAACTGACGGTCGTGCCATCCAACTTACACATGCCGGCGTCCCCGCTGGCTGTCTCTCCATCCCCTGCCGGTACATCCACTCCCCTTCTGAAATGGTGGACAGATCCGATGTGGAGCATTCCATTCAACTCTTGGTAGCCCTTTTGAGCAAGGAAGTGAGCCTGGGCTGATACAGCGGTAACTAGCTGCCAGACCGTGAATTAAGGAATAAAGAGATGAGCAAAGCAACTTCGAGAACCCAATATCGAAAGAGAATGCCCCTGTTGGCATGGGTTTTGATCGGGCTGATCCTGGTGAACGTGACAGGCTGCGAATCTCTGCCGTTCGATTGGGAGCTTCCCTGGGTCAGTCAGGCTCCAGGAGGGGATACTCCCACGCAGGCGGTCGCGAGCCAGACCTCCCAACCGACAGACCTGGGGATCGAAACTACTCCCGTCCCTGAACCGGAAGAACTGACCATCTGGCTGCCGGCCGAGCTCAGCCCACAAGGCGAAGACCAGGCGGCAGTGCTGCTGCAATCCCGGCTGGACGCGTTCGCGGAGGCACAGGACCTGGAAATCCAGGTGCGCGTCAAGAATCTTTCCGGCGCGGGAGGGCTGCTGGATGCCCTGACCGCCACCAACGCTGCCGCAACAGAAGCCCTGCCCGATTTGATTGTCCTCAACCGCAAAGACCTGGAGACCGCGGCGCTCAAGTCGCTGGTCTATCCCCTGGATGAACTTACCACCATTGTGGACGGAGAAGATTGGTTCCCGTATGCCCGCAACCTCAGCCTGATCCAGAATGTGGTGTATGGCATCCCGTTTGTGGGAGACCCTTTGGCGTTGGTCTACGATGCCAGACTTGACCTTATTCCTTCTTCTGACTGGGCAGGTATTGCCAGCAACGCTGGAGTGCTTATTTTTGCTGCTGATGACCCGCAAGCGGCATTCCCGCTGACGCTGTACATGGCGCAAGGCGGGCTGGTTGAAGATACCCAACGGCACCCAATCCTGGAGGAAGAGCCTCTGACCGATACGCTAACCCTCTTGAGGGCAGCCAATTCTGCCGGGCATATCTATCAACTCTCGCTGGAATACCAGGACAGCAGCAAGGTTTGGGAGGCATTTGAGACAGGTCAGGCGAATATGGCGGTGGCTCCGATCAGCCAGGTTTTGCAGGCGCTCAAACAGGAACCTGGCACACAGCCAATCCCGACTGTGGTGGAAATGCCAGTCACCACCGCCAGCGGATGGGTTTGGGCAGTGACCACGCCACAACCGGAGCGCCAGAAACTGGCGGTTGCCCTGGCGGAGAACCTGGTGGAACCAGGGTTTTTATCCGGCTGGACAGAATCTCTCGGCAGGCTACCTGCCCGACCATCGGCTCTGGATGCCTGGCAGGATGAAGCCTTAAAAATCACCCTTGGGAAGATTTCTTCTACTGCGGTGGTGTATCCATCCAATGAAGTGCTGACCAGCATCGCGCCAGTGTTGCGAAACGCCACGCTGCTGGTGTTGCGGGATAATGCCAGCCTGGAGGAAACTGCCAAACAAGCCGTGGAGAGTCTCAAATGAGCAATACCAGTTCTACAAACTCAAGCCGGGCGAAACAAAATGATCAGTTAACTGGCAATCTGTATGCCGTGATCATCCTGATCGTGGTGGTGATCGCATTGGTGGTGGCAGTGGTATACATCCCTGGCGAGCAGCCACAGCCTCAGGCGACGCCGATGGTCACCGCGCTCTCTACAGGCATCAAAACCACTCCCAGTTCGGCATATCCAGCCGCCACGCAGATTGTGGCTGCTGAAGCTCCGGTGGTAGAGATTGATGCGATCATCATTATGGGGGGCATTCTGGTGTTGATCACCTTGTTGGCTGTTTTTCGGGAAGTGTTGTGGTTCCGCAGGCGCGCTTAGAAGCTTGCGCCTGGAAATGCTGTTTGAAAGGATCAGGAGAGCCTGATTTTTTTGTGTGGATTAAGCTTTGGAGGCCGGGCGGCGCGGGCGACTTGTTGAATCTGGCTGCAAGACCTATGGTCTTCAGCCCGCAAAGTCGGCAGCGAGGACTTCTTCAGCCAGATCATCCTGGATGGCGGGAGATTCCGGCGGGTAAATCCGCCTGCATTCGGTAGAATTTGCGGTCATGACCAGGCAGGCTGAACCATGCCAGGCGCCTGATGTGATCCTCTTTTCCGCGGATGTTTTCTGACCATTTGCGCAGAGAATCTATGGAAATTTTTGGTAATTCAGTGCGGTTTAGCCTGTTCGGACGGCAAGCAAAACAAATGAAACTGGATTTACGCGTCCGCGGGGACCCTGCCAGCCCAATGATGGTCAGTTTGGTCAGATCACATAGTCCTGTTCCTCATCAAACTGCCAGACCCCATCCGGTTCGAGGTGAAAGGGCCCGCTGGAAACGCTTGAAAAGTTCAGTTGGTTCTCCAGAGCAGCCAGGCGTTCCGTCACGTTCTGCAGACAGTTGAGGATGGCATCGGGTAAATCGGTGTGTGCCAGGTCGGTGGTGCGGCCTAAGGATTCGTGCTGCCGCTTGATGATCTGCCCGGGCACACCCACAACCACCGATTGGGACGGAACTGACTTGACCACCACGGCATTAGCTCCGATGCGGCTGTGGCTGCCAATGGTAATGTTGCCTAAAACTTTTGCGCCGGCTCCAACCACAACGCCCTGCTCGAGCGTCGGGTGGCGTTTGACCTTTTCCAGGCTGACGCCTCCCAGGGTCACGCCGTGATACAGCGTCACATCATCCGCAATTTCGGCGGTTTCACCGATCACGACACCCATGCCGTGATCGATAAAGAAACGCCTGCCGATAGTGGCGCCGGGGTGGATTTCCACGCCGGTGAAAAAGCGCGAGACCTGGGCATGGGCGCGCGCCAGCCAGTACAGTTTGTGTTTCCATAGCCAATGTGAGACGCGATGCGCCCACAGGGCATGCACGCCGGCATAGGTCGTGATGATCATAAAAGCCGATCGGGCGGCCGGATCCCGCTCCTTGGCAGTGCGAACATCTTCTGCCATCAGGCTGAAGATATTGACGCGCTTTTGATGTGCCGGTATGGGCTGAACTGGCATGGGAAGGGGTAAAGGCTCACTTCTATCCATGGGGGACCTCTTTTAAGTCAGCAAATAAGTCCGTGCTCAGGTAGCGCTCGGCAAAGCTGGGGATGATCACGACGATGTTTTTGCCACGGTTTTCAGGGCGCCTGGCAAGTTGCAGGGCTGCCCAGACGGCGGCTCCCGAAGAAATGCCAACCGGGATGCCTTCCGCCGTAGCCATTTTGCGCGCTATCTCAAAGGCGTCCACAGCCTCCACCGGGATGATCTCATCCAGGATGCTGGTGTTGAGCACGGAGGGGATGAAGCCAGCGCCGATCCCCTGCAACGGGTGTGGACCTTTCTTGCCGCCGGAAAGCACCGGTGAGGCAGCCGGCT
>JBAQMM010000256.1:0-4435 GCA_049302815.1 Anaerolineaceae bacterium
CGGGTGAGGCCGACGATCGCGCCGCGGGCATCGCTCTTCCAATAGGGAGCGAACAGGCCGGAGAAGGCGGGAACGAAGTAGATGCCGCCGCTATCTTCAACGGTCTTTGCCAGGGTTTCGATATCAGATGATTTCTGGATCATCTTCAGGTTGTCTCGCAGCCACTGCACCAGCGCACCGGTGATGGCGATGGAGCCTTCCAAAGCGTACACGGCCGGTTCCTTGCCAATCTTGTAACCCAATGTAGTCAGCAGACCATTCTTGGATTGGATCGGTTTGGTGCCCGTGTTCATGAGCATGAAGCAGCCGGTGCCATAAGTGTTCTTGGCTTCGCCTGGATCATAGCAGGTCTGACCAAACAGAGCGGCTTGCTGATCACCCAGGTCACCAGCTACCGGAATACCTTCCAGACCGCTGTTTTTGCAGTAACCATAGACATCGCTGGAGGCTTTGATCGTGGGCAGCATGGCGCGCGGGACGCCCAAAATTGCGAGCATATCAGGATCCCAGTCGAGGGTTGCCAGGTTCATCATCAAAGTGCGGGAGGCATTGGTGACGTCAGTCACATGCACGCCACCTTTGGGGCCGCCGGTCAGGTTCCAGATCACCCAGGTATCAATGTTACCAAACAGGAGCTCGCCTGCTTCGGCTTTTGCGCGGGTGCCGGGGACGTTATCGAGGATCCATTTCACTTTGGGTCCGGAGAAATAGGTTGCCAGGGGCAGCCCCACTTTTTCGCGGAAGCGGTCCTGGCCGCCATCTTTAGCAAGTTCGTTGCAGATCTGATCGGTGCGGGTATCCTGCCAAACGATGGCATTGTAGACGGGCTTGCCGGTTGCTTTTTCCCAAACAACGGCGGTTTCACGCTGGTTGGTAACACCGCAAGCTGCGATGTCTTTGATGTCGATATTGTACTTTTTCAAGGCACCATGGATAACATCCTGAGTTGCCTGCCAGATCTCGAGGGCGTTGTGTTCCACCCAGCCTGGTTTTGGATAAATTTGTTCGTGTTCTTTTTGATCAAAACCAACCACTGCGCCTTTATGATCGAAGATCATGAAGCGGGTGCTGGTAGTACCTTGATCAACTGCTACTGCGTATTTTGCCATTTGTATTTCTCCTTTTTATCAAATCGTTTTAGTTAATGCATGCGGCCTAACGTTCAGCCCATGCTTTCGCGGCTGTATCAAGCAACAAATATGTCGAAGTGGCACCTGGATCCTGATGCCCGGCACTTCGTTCACCTAAGTAGCTGGCGCGTCCCTTGCGTGCGACCAGTGGAATGGTGGCTAACACACCTTCATACGCAGCGTCGGCTGATTTTCGCATACCCTCACCGATGGTAAGGTTTTGATCCACTGCAGCTTTGAGCGCGTCGATGGCTGGAAGCATTGCATCCACCATGGTTTTGTCGCCAGGGGAAGCTTTGCCCAGGTTGACAACCCCGTTTTTCGCCGCTTCAAGCGCCGCATACCAATCCGCCAATTCAATTTCCGGTTTTGACCCAACGGTCTTGCCGATTTGCATGAATATGGTGGAATAGAGTGGACCGCCAGCCCCTCCAACAGTAGAAAGAAGGGTCATCCCGACGGACTTCAAAATAGTTCCAATGTCTTTGTCTTCTTGTGCAGGTAATTTGGTTATGACCGCGCGAAAACCTCTATTCATGTTCGCGCCATGATCCGCATCCCCAATTTTTGAGTCCAAATCTGTTAACATCGCTTCGTTGTCCGCGATAACTTGGGCGTAATCCTTAATCCACTTCAAAATATCATCTTTTGATATAGCCACTGTAAACCTCGATAGAATAAAGTCTGGAGCATAGCCTGCTCCAGACTTTATTGTGAGTAATCAGATGCCCCAGCGCATTCCTGCGGTCTTGACGGGTGCATCCCAAAGCTTTTTCAGATCTTCATCCAACTTTAGCAAAGTGATGGATGTTCCAGCCATTTCCAGACTGGTAATATAGGGACCGATCAGATGGCGGACAACCTTAATACCTTTTGCTTCGAGCAACTGTACCGCTTTGCGATAAACGATGTAGAGCTCGATCAAGGGGGTGCCACCCATGCCGTTGACAAACAGCAGAACTTCGTCGCCAGCCTTGAATGGCAGGTCTTCCACGATGGGGGTGAGCAACAATTCAGTTACCTTGTCAGCCGGTTCCAATTTCATGCGTGTTCGGCCAGGTTCACCATGGATGCCGATGCCAATTTCCATCTCATCTTCTGGGAGATCGAAAGTGGGTTTACCGGCATGCGGCACAGTGCAGGAGGTGAGCGCCATGCCCATACTGCGACCCTGACCATTAACCTTGCGAGCCAGGTCAGCCACTGCCTTGAGGGAGCGGCCTTCCTCGGCTGCTGCGCCGACGATTTTTTCCATGAGGACGGTCAGTCCAACACCACGCCGACCAGCAGTATAGAGGCTGTCCTTCACTGCCACATCGTCGTCCACAACCACGGACTCAACTTCGATGCCTTCGCCTCGGGCGAGGTCGGCGGCCATTTCGAAGTTCATGATATCCCCCGTGTAGTTTTTGACAATGTGCAGCACTCCGGCGCCGCCATCCACTGCCTTGGTTGCCTCAAGCATCTGGTCAGGGGTCGGGCTGGTGAACACAGCGCCTGGGCAGGCGGCATCCAACATTCCTTTACCTACGAAACCACCATGCATCGGCTCGTGCCCACTGCCACCGCCAGAAATGACGGCGACCTTGCCCTTAACGGGTGCGTCAGCACGGACGATGAAATTAGGATCATAGTGGACCTTGACCAGATCCGGATGAGCGAGCTCAATGCCTTGCAGCTCCTCAATTACGACATCATCAGGTTTGTTGATTAATTTTTTCATTCATTTACTCCTAATTTTTAACCTCATCCGTCCTCAATGAAATCAAAAGCGACGGGTAGCAATAACTAGTCTTTCTTGGGCAGGTTCTTGGAAATTAGCATGTCATACAGCCAGAAGCCGATAGGACCAGAAATCGCGGGGACCAATACTGGAACGATAAGCCAGTAAATGCCATCGAACAGACCTTTCGTGCCAACCAGGGCGCCCAGGATGCGGGGACCGAGGTCACGGGCGGGGTTGATGGAATAGCCGCTGGGGCCACCCAGAGAAAGACCGATAGCCAGAACGGTGAAGCCAACAATAAGGCCGCCCAGGTTATCCTTCAGACCATTGTTTTTCAGGTCACCACTGGCAGCAATACCCCAAGTCAGCATCAAGGTTCCGAAGAATTCGGCGATACTGGCGGTCACCATGGTGTAGGTACCGGTAGCACCGGAGCTCGCGGAACCCCACCAGGATTGACCAAAGACTGAACCGGGACCGGTGGACCAGACATTGGGCATGCCGGCAGCCACGAGACCGTCGCGGTAGATTAAGTAAACAGCCAGTGCACCGAGGAAAGCGCCGATGAATTGAGCAGCAATGTAAGGTAGCACCTTGCTCTTGGGGAAGCCACGGCGGGCAGCCAAACCAAGGGTCACAGCAGGATTTAAATGTGCGCCAGAGACACCAGCGGAGACATACACAGCGATGACCACTGCGAATGCCCAGCCGATGGCAATGGTGTTCCAGTTGTAGGCTGTTCCAGCTATGCGGGGAGCCAAACCAACGTTGGCGACCACACCGTCACCAAGCAGAATCAGGATAAAGGTACCAAATACCTCTCCAATAAACTCTTTCATAGTTCTATTTTCCATTTTGTTAAATTCTCCTTTAAGATATGTTTCGTAAAAAATAGATATTTAATGCTTGGATTGAGTACGTAATATGAAATTTTTTTCTCTAGGCACCTTCCTTTCTACTGGATGCTCTGGTGACGAACAAACCCAGCTGGCAGAATTCGTGAAGACTCAACTGATGCGCTGGATTAACACCAGCAAACAACTCAGACCTATAAGAACTGTAAACGCAGAAATTAGTAGAAAAAAAGATATGTTACAAATATTAAATCTCATATGTCCTATTAGAGCGAATCTTCAACATGACTTCCAGTATTTCATGATTGCCCAATCAACGAACAGATGGGGTCAAGCGGGACTAAAACGAGATATGAGAACTATAACACAATTAAAAATCAGAGTCAATAAATCTTATCCTTTTCTTACCCTTTTTCTTCCTTTGCCCCCTCTTTGTTGTATACTTGACAAAAGTGCTAATTACCGATTAACATCCATGAAATTACCCTTTTCTCGAAAGTGATGAAAGGATTACGCATGCCAAAGAAAAAATCACAAAGCCCCCTTTCTTCTTACCGGAAGAAACAAAAATCCGGCAGAGTACTCATTAGTGTTCTGGCGGGCCTGCTCATTCTAGTAGGGGTCGTGCTGATTGTGCTCTGGGCAACCGGCAACCTGGGCGGAGACGGCTTCCATCCCTTCGCCACCAAGACCCCCACGCCAACCGCCACTTTTACCCCCACTCC
>JBAQMM010000257.1:0-4843 GCA_049302815.1 Anaerolineaceae bacterium
GCCCCGTTCATGCCCGACAGCCGGTAGGTCTCACAGCTGTCCGGCGCGATCAGGAGCATCTCGCCTTCCTGATCCGCGCTGGTGATCAGGCTCACCGCCAGGAAGTGCCCCGCGCTTTCCCAGGCCAGGCCGTTGATTGCCGTGGCTGGATTATCCAGCAAAAGGCGTGCCGGGCTTCCATCCATGCCTTTGAGGTAGAGGCTGCTGTTATCCCGGGCGCGGTAGGCAATCCACTTTCCATCCGGTGAAATGGCCGGCATGGGTGCCTTGCCGGAGGAATTTTCCAGGACAAACAGATCTTCGGTATCTCCTGTTTCCACATTTACTGATCGAAGCAGGAAGCCATCGCCGCTCGAACCGGGGATGGCATAATATAGCTGCGATCCATCCGGCGACCAGCCCGCGAGGGACTCATACCCCAGGTCCGAAAGTTGCTTCAAAACGCTTCCGTCACTTCCGATGATAAAGGCGCCAAAACCGCCGCCGGTATTCACGTCCGCGATTCTGGTTCCATCGGGCGAGAGCAGCGCGTCGCGTCCGAAACTGCCCGGAACGACGGTGGTCGCGCCTGTATCGATGTTTTGTCTCAGCAAACCCTGATCATTGGTGTAGAACACCTCATCCTGGCTGAAACCCAGCCCCACGCTGGCGTTTCCTTCAACAAGGACCAGCTGGTCACTGCCGTCAAAATTCGCCATGATAGTCTGCTGCGCCGGATTCAGGCGGGTAAAGAGCACTTTGCCGTCCAGCCCTTCAGGCAGCGTGGGCACGTTTTGGATCGTATCCGCGTTCCAACAAAGGTCAGCCGTGGCGGGGCTTGTTGAGAACTCGTGAAGAGTTTCAGGCTGCCAGGTCGTTTGCCAGGTTTCCGTAGGACCTGTCGCAACCGGATTTGCGAATACAAGATTTAATATACCATTAGGTAGAGTGCTGTAAACCAAGCTCGTATTGAACGGTCCTTGTAGCCAGCCCCCGCCGCCGCCAACCGCCTGGTATCCTTCAATTTCAACGCTTACGCCACTCAGATCGGTTCCTGGATCAATGCGGAACGAGTACCCATCTGCCTGGGCAGTTACCGATACCAAGCGGATCGTATAACCAGCCAGTTGAAGATCTTGATTGACCTCCCACACCTGTTCAGGCTGCGGGTTTGCCCCGACGTCAATACTCAGGCTGGCAGAAGCCTCAGGGTCAACCTGGGAAATAACCACGCCAGAAAAACTGATTGTCAACGGGAATTTGACGCCTGCACCCTTAAACTGCAGGGACCAGGAGATATCACCCTGCGCAGCAATACCAGAATTATCGTGCTGAACATCAACCGGAAACGAATAACTGACATTCTTTCCATCCGCATCACGAAGCACTGCAGCTCCAGTTATTTGCAGCCAGCGTCCTTCAGGGAGATTCGGATGTATGGTACCCAGCAAAATATAACCTTCCTCAGTCTCAATGAACTGATCCACAGAAACCACCGCCTGGGCAGGCGCGGTAGCATTTGCTGCGAGTGTTTCACCATTCATGCCAGGGGCGCTATCTGTTGGCGTCTCTTGTGGGGTAATATCAATGACCGGGAGAATGACGAAATCCGAAGGAGCCGGGATAAAGTAGAGTGGCAGTTCCCAATCGGTCGGCGCCGTGGTTGGAAGCGTGTTAAAAATACAAGGAAGGACAAATGTCGCTTCGTTTACATCAGCAGGGATGGGCGCGTTAATGTCGACTTGGCTGCCATCGGGCAGGCGTAAGTATTCTTTTTCCAAGCACCCCAGGTTGGATTCCTCTTTTGGATAGGCTGAGAGAGGAACTCCTGAGACGCCATAGTTCAACTGGGTTTCAGTCTCGTTAAGCACTGCCTGATTGACAGACACGGTGATGCCGTCACGAGTTACCTGAACGGGTTCCTTAAGGATACGCAATGACCCGCTCTCTTCTACAAGACCAACCCCTGGTATGTATCCGAAAAGCCTTAACATGGTGGCATAGACTTTCTGTGGTCCGATCACAAAGGTTCCGATGATCATCACAGCCAGGATTACGATTACAGTGGTCCAGGCTGGATGTAATTTGAAGAATGGTTTTGACTTGCGCGGCTTTTCGTCGGCAAGTTCAATTATCCTTGTATGAAGTTGGTCCGCAAACTCCGGTCGAAGCGGCGGCACCTGGTAAGATTGGAAAACCTCCTCTTCAAACGGAGGCTTGAGTTTTTGTTCATTCATTATGATCCTCCACCTGGCTTTGGAGCCGCGCCAGTAAGCGGTATATGGATTTTTTGACAGCATCTTCGTTGCGGTGAAGCAGCAGGGCAATTTTGGAATAACTCAATTCGGCCAAAAAACGCAGACGCAATAGCTCTTGTTCATCTTCGGGCAACTGCTGGATAAGCTTTTGCAGGGTTGTTGATTGATCGGCGCTTATGGCGTCACTTAACAGATCATGGTTATCGGGTACTTCAGCGGTCCCTTCAATTTCCACTAAAGACTTGCTTTGTCGGTAATGATCATTTACCTTGTTCTTGGCAATGCCGAACAGCCATGCGCCAAAATAACCATTCCCCCGGTAGCGTTCAAAGGATTCAAAAGCGGCTAAAAAAGTTTGGGCGGTAATATCTTCAGCGTCCTGCTGATTTCCAGTCCGACTGTACAGATAACGAAAAACCTGGTTGACATACCGTTCATAAAGCACTCCAAACACTCGCGGGTCTTTACGCGCAGCATTCACAAGATTTAGTTCTTCAGTTTCAGTATCAATATTTTGGAAAGTCAATTTTATTGCCCTTTCTGTAATAATTCTCCGTGATTTGATCTACGGTCGACCCTTTCGGTAAATATAACCTGAGCTCTATAAGAAAGTCGAGAAAATCGCAATTTAGGGACAAAAACATCAAAGTTAAGTCAGTTTGCACTCAGGAGACCGGCACGAACGAGTTGTATTCCAGAGAGGCGGCTAAGATTCTTCGCCGCATTCAGAATGACATAATACGTTTTTGTCATCCTGAGGAGCGCAAGCGACGAAGGAACTTTGGGTGTGCTTTTCTGTTATAGACAAATGCAGAATTCTTGCTTAGAATGACGGGCTCCAGCTGCTGGACTTGATCGAAAAAGTGGACACAAAAAATGTCATGATCATGCAGACTAAAGAGAACAAAAGGAGCGGCACCCTCCGCCAGCTTGCTTCAGTGAGTAAGACCGAAAAGATAAGGTCACAAATGTCTACTTTTATTAGCGTAGCAGAATACCCCGCAGTATGCTGCGGATGGCGCGTAAGCGCCGGTGGTTCGATGCCTTTAGAGGCGGATGGCGTTCTTGCGAAGGCATAATACCCCGTCTGCTTGCAGCGGGGATAGCCTGAGCAAATCCGCCGAGGTTTATGGCTTTGGTTGGTTTTCAGGTGCCTTGGGCGTGAGGGTCTTCAGGCGGCGTGCCAGTTCGCGGCGGGTTAGCAGGATACGATGCTGGCAGGTCAGGCAGACCAGACCGATATCCGCGCCCAGGCGAACCACCTCCCAGTCATAGCCTCCGCAGGGGTGGGCTTTGCGCATGCGCACTTGGTCTCCAAGGTTCAACTCGGGCAGCATGGAAGCGATTATAACACCCCATGTTATAATCGCTCTGCAGGAGCAGAAGTCCCTTTTCATTCCTAAACTCACAAATCCTGGGGGATTTACAGCCCTGTTTGGAGAATTTTATGCTGGATCTCAGTCCATCTGTACTCATTTCCCGGATTCTTACTCTCATTATCGCCTTCACGCTGCACGAGTTCGCTCATGGCAGAGTCGCGGACATGTTCGGGGATGACACACCCCGATTGGCAGGGCGCCTGACGCTCAATCCACTGAAGCATTTAGACCCGATCGGCACACTCATGCTGATCCTGGTTGGTTTTGGCTGGGCAAAACCCGTTCCCATCAACCCCGATATAATCCGTCGGCGGAGCAGGGCCGGGGTGATGTTGGTTTCCCTGGCAGGGCCGTTCACCAACTTGCTGCTGGCGTTGGCTGCCAGCGTGCCGTTCCAATTAAACCTGGTTTCCCCCTACAGCACAGCGACGGGTATTTTACCGACTATGGATGAATTCCTGCTGGAGTTTGTGTTCATCAATGTGGCGCTCTTCCTGTTCAATCTGCTGCCACTGGCTCCGTTGGATGGCGAGAAGGTAGTTGAATACCTGCTGCCTGATAGTTTTCAGCCGACCTTCAATAAAATACGTCAATTCGGACCTTTCCTTCTGCTCGCGCTGGTCTTTATTGGTCCACAGATCGGATTTGACCTGTTTGGGATCATTTTCCAACAGCCGCTGTTGAACATCACGCGCTTCCTGGTGGGGTTGTGATGGCTGGGCAGGATTCCAGGCGTGGGATATAAATCGCATGGCATATTATTGTTACATTCTGGAATGTGCCAACGGAGCTTATTACACCGGTTGGACCAAAGACCCCGCGCGGCGCCTGAAACAGCACAACGCCGGTCACGGTGCCAGGTATACCCGCCTGAATGGACCTGCCAGGCTGGTCTACGTGGAGGAAGTTCCCGATCATATCAGCGCGCTGAAGCGTGAAGCCGAGATAAAAAGTTGGGATCATGCCAGGAAGGGGAGGTTTGTGCGAGGTGCTGCCAATAACCTGGCCGCGTCCTTTTTCCATGACGCGCTGGCAGCGCAAGCCATTCAGCCCGAATTTACCGGTGCTGAACCGCGCGGGGAGCCCACCGACTCGAATATCTGCTAATTTCAGATGAGCATTAATGAATACGCTTGGAGCTGATCACCAGCAGGATCACCCCGAGCACAATCAGTCCGATGATGCCGATGCCCAAGTACTTGGCGTTGCCTGAAAATATGCGGGTGA
>JBAQMM010000258.1:0-1651 GCA_049302815.1 Anaerolineaceae bacterium
CCCCTACCTCTCCATGGCAGCCATGCTTTTGGCCGGGCTGGATGGCATTCGCCAGAGGGTTGACCCGACCGTGGCCGGCTTTGGTCCAATCAACGAGAACATTTTCGATTGGACCGAGGAGCGGCGCGCCACCATCAAGTCTCTGCCGACCTCGGTGGAGGCTGCCATGGCAGCTCTGGAGAGCGACCTGGGCTTCCTTAAAAGCGGTGGGATCTTTGACGATACCCTCATCCAGACCTGGGTCAGGGGCAAACGCAAGGAGGTTGAGCGGGTGAACCAGCGCCCCACCCCCTTTGAGATTGAGGAGTATTACGATTGTTAGGAGAGTCGGCGAGGTGAATCCGTTGTAGGGTGCTATCGTCTTTTGGTTGCACCAAAACTGTCTTGCCTTCCTAGTTCACGCCGTTCCCCGGACATTCTAGGCGAAGCGAAGAATCCTGCCATATCCAGCAATCCAATCGGCCTACGAGACAAAGATCCTTCGTTGCTCAGCACTCCTCAGGATGACAATGGCGGGTTGTCATTCTGAGTTATCTGTCATTCTGACCAAGCGAAGAATCTTGCTTTGTTCAGTCATAGGGTGGCTCAAAGCCGGAGTCCACTGTTTCTATACCTCCCATTGACAGCGTCCAAGTCTACAACTTGCACTCGGGCGACTCATGAGTCACCCCTGCACCCACAGATCTCACGCTACCCCAACCACACCTGCACGATATGTCGATCCCCAACCAAATCCGCCGGCACCAGGTTCCCCTCAACCTCCACCTCATCGATTAGCATGCGCTTCACCCCCTGGCAGACGTGTTCTGGGTTCCTCACCTCGATCTCAAGCGTCTTCCCCCGAAACTTTCGCACCACACTGAAGCCATCCCAATCCGAAGGAATGCACGGATCGATCCGCAACCCTTCCAGCTCCGGCTTGAGCCCCAAAATATACTGGCTGGCGCTGAAATACGACCAGGCCGCCGCGCCAGTCAGCCAGGTGGTGCGGGTGTTGCCCGCCCTGGGAGAAAAAACCGAATAAGTCGTTTGTCCCTGCACATACGGCTCGCACTGCCGGATCTCGGCCCTTTCGTTATACGCCGCGGGCATGCAGGCGCGGTAATATTCGAAAGCGCGGTCCCCATGCCCAAGCAGACACTCCGCCATCACCCCCCAGCCCTGGGTGTGATTGAAAATGCCGGCGTTCTCCTTGATGCCCGGATTAAATACCACCGCCCGCATCACATCCACCGAAGTGTTGACGAAAGCCGGAGCCGAGAGCATCAACCCGTAGGGCGTTGACAGGTGCATGCGCACCGCGTTCATGCACTTTTCCGCCTGCGCTTTTGTGGCCGCCCCGCTGATTACCGACCAGACCTGGGTATTCAAATACACTTTGCCCTCAGGGTAGTCTTTGGTGCCATAAACAACCCCATCCTCGGTGATTGCCCAAATGAACCACTCGCCATCCCAAGTCTTCTCCTGGATGCGTTCATCCAGGCGTCCCCTTTCCAGCAGCGCCCACTCTGCCTCCGCTGGAAAGCCCAGTTTTTCAGCAATCTCGGCATAAACGCCCAGCCCCAGGCGCGCCTGGAAAGCCACAAACAGGCTCTCGCCATGAAACCCCAGCCTGAGGCAGTCGTTCCAATCCGCCAGCAAGCCGCAGGGC
>JBAQMM010000259.1:0-22747 GCA_049302815.1 Anaerolineaceae bacterium
GCCCAAAGCAGGCCGCTCTGCCAGGCCTGGCTGTGGCGTTGTTGATTCTTATCCTGCTCATCCCCACCCCCGGTCTGGCGCTCAATCTCCCCCAGCCGGAACCTACCCTGACCATCACTGATCTGGATATTCGGGAATTCCCCTTAATCCGTGCTACTCTGGCACCGCAGCACCTGCAACCTTCTGCCGGGGAAACCTTGGATTTGGCTGATCTGTCGGTATTGGAAGATGACAACGAACTTCAAGCACGGGATATTCAAGAAAATTATATCGGCGTGCACCTGGCAGTGGCCATCAACCCCAACGTCGACCTCGACCGCCGGGACACCAAGGGCATGTCCAGATATGCCAAGCTTGTCTCCGCCTTCAAAAAGATCAGCAGCACCATCATTCCAGGCGCCGGCGATCATTTCAGTCTGTTCATCAATCCGGATGTTCAGTACACCCAGTTGACCGAGCTGGACTCGCTCATCAGCGCGCTGGATGGCTACCAGGAGAATTTGCGCACCCAGGAAGCCAGCTTGGACAGTCTGACCCGCGCTTTGGATGCCTTGAGCATGGATTCCAGCCCTCAGAATAAAATCCTGCTGTATATCACCCCCCTGCCCATCTTGCAGGATGCTCAACAATTGGAATCGCTGGCTGAGCAGGCGGCAAAGCAGGGCATCACCATTCACGTCTGGCTGGCGGGTGACCCTGATGTTCTCCAATACGCTCAGGCCCCGTCCTTGGTCGCCTTGGCTGAAATCAGCGGCGGCAGCTTGTTCACCTTCTCCGGCACGGAACCCATCCCTGATCCCGGCAGTTATTTACAGGGAAGGGGGCTGATTTACCAGGTGTCCTACCTCTCGCAAATTCGCAAGAGCGGTTCCCATCTGTTGGCTTTCCGCCTGGAAACCGCCCAACAGGGCAGCCTGACATCCTCAGGCACAGAATTTACGGTCAGGGTTTTGCCGGCAACGCCCAGCTTCATCAATCCTCCGAAACAGGTATCCATCCAACTCGGCGAAGATGGATCCTACACCCCCGATGCGCTGCCACTTGAGATCACGCTGGATTTTCCCGATGATCATCCCCGCAGTATTACCTCAGCCAGCCTGTGGGTGAATGGAAAAATGGTCCAGCAAAACACCCAACCACCCTACAACAGTTTCCTGCTCGACCTGCGCGCATATGACGAACCCCAAGCCCTGGATGTTCAGGCTAAGGTTCTGGATGAATTGGGATTGGAAGGGTCTTCAAACATCCAAAGAATTGTGCTGGAGCTTCTGCCGCCTCCTTCCGCTGCTTACCAACCTTGGTACAGGCAAGGCTGGTTCCTGGGGATTTTAGGAGTTGCCCTTCTGGGTATCATCATCCTGGTGGTGGTACCAGCTATCCGCAAGCCCAAAGGAAGCCCGCTGCAGCCCTCATCCAAAGACGAGACTGCGCCGGTGTTGCCTCCGGCGCCAAAAAGCTTGGCAACGCTCATCCGCCTGGATAAAGACAACCTGCCTGCTCCCGAAAAACCGATCCCGATCATCCAGGAAATCACCCTGATCGGGCGTGACCCGGATCTGTGTCAACTGGTGTTGGATGACCCGGCGCTTGAGCCCATGCATGCCCAGCTGCGCTATTTTCCTGATGGAGAATTTCGATTGACCGACTTTAACACCACCGCCGGCACCTGGGTAAATTTTGCTCCCGTCAGCACCAAGGGGATCCGGCTTCAGCATGGGGATATCCTCCACCTGGGGGCGCAAACCTTTCGCTTCAGCAGCGGCTCACGCACTCTGGATGCTGTAAAAAAGCCTGAATCCGTTGAGCCGTCAGATGATGAAACCTCATAGGCTGCCAGACGTTTTCCCTCTCAAAAATGCCCTGTGTGTTCAGGCTGGCTGACAAGGTCAAGCTGGCAGCGATGCGCTCATGCGCATCGCGCTCCATTTTTTGCGCGTATCAGGGAACTCTGCGACGACCGGCGTTTATCAGACACCAGTCTGACCGTCTGCATCCAACCCGCAGTTGCTTGCCCCGTCACCTGTTTTATGTTAGAATGTGGTCTCTACGGAGGGATGGCCGAGCGGCTCAAGGCGCCTGTCTTGAAAACAGGTGTGGGGAAACCCACCGTGGGTTCGAATCCCACTCCTTCCGCTCGGAGGATTTCCGTTTTGGGGAGGTGCCAGAGTGGACGAATGGGGCCGCCTGCTAAGTGGTTGTTGGAGTAAAATCCAACCGAGGGTTCGAATCCCTCCTTCCCCGCCTGAAAAACAGAGGTTGCTTTCAAAAAGCAGCCTCTGTTTCTTTTTATTCAAACACCAAAATCAAGCGCTGCTTACCCTGCATCGTCCAGCAGCCGGCGTTCCCCTTCCAGTGCGCGGATTCCGGTGGCATTCTGGGATACCTCAATGGTGCCTTTGTAATTCCCAGCCTCATCCCGCAAGGCGTAATAGCGGATATGGATAAACTTGCCACCCATCTGGATCCAAAACTCCGCCACATCACGCTTTCCGCTTCTGAACTCATCCAGTATGTGTTGAACCACGTGTACGCTCTGGGGCGGGTGGCAGTTTTGCACTTTTCGCCCGATAATCGCAGCGGTGCGGGTGAATATCCGCTCCTGGGTCTGCGAGAAAAAACGCACTTCATCGTTCTCATCCACAAAAGTTACATCGACCGGCAGATGCGTCAGCAGCAGGTTAATCTGCTCAGGTGTCAGCATGCCGGTGCTCAGGCTGATCCTTCCCTCAGCCGGTGCTGCCTCCACTGTCGGCAGGGGAATTTCTTGGGTTGCCCCCGGTTCATGATAACCCTGGGAGTCTTCAGGATGACCTTCATCCTTGATGGACTGCCATTCGGCGTCCGAGAAACGCCCCAGCGCCTCGGGGATCAGGATCTTTTCTTCCTTGTAGATCATCTCCCGGATGTTTTTTGCAAGAACCTGGAGTTCAGCCGCGATAGTGTCAGCATCGATCGGGTCTTCCCCGACCAGCGCCTGGAAATTCTGGATTTCCTGCCGGATATCGTTGTGCACCCCCCACATCACCTTGGAGGGTCCCTCAAAACCATGCTGCTCAAGGTGAGGGAAGATCAGGTTCTCTTTGTACTCATAGTGGCGGGCCACCAACTGCAGGTTGTCAACTGACAGTCTCAGGCTGCGGACTGCCTCCGCATCACCCGCCTGGAGCCTGGCAGCCTGGGTTTCGAGCGCCTCCATCACCCGGCTGATCACCTCATTTTCGAGTCGGAAGTTGTACACCGGGTGTCCGGGCTGGGATTCAGGCTCGGGCTGGCTCTCCAACCCAGATTGAAATACCGCTACGTGCAAATCACACATCTTTTGAATGTCACTGACCGGCATGCCTTCGGCAATCACCTCCCGCTCTGCCTGGGCAATATCCGCTGCGCTGGCATACGCAATTACCCCCGCGAATTCTTCCCGCAGGGAGTCCACCGTCCGCCCCCCATGCAATTTGTGGATGATTGCTTTCAAGGCTTCCTTGCGTTTGGACGCATTGTTGATAAATTCACTCATGGTTCCTCCAATTTCTGTGTACTATTCCAGCCAGGAAATCTGCAACGGGCAGTGGATCGCCCCTTCCGGGCAGTTCGCCTCGCAATTGGCGCAATAAGTGCATGTGAGCGGCCGGACTGAGTGAGTCTGACCAAATCAGATTCCGGTAGGGTAGTAAAAAGATTTAAGGGTTGAATTTTAAAGTGAGAGGCTCCTTTCTTGATTATTATTGGGCTAAGGATGCAGAGGCCAGAAAATCGGCAAAAGACTCAGGATTACGATGCTAAGCAAAGCAGCTAACGGCAAACCCACCCGCACATAGTCCTTGAATTGGTAGTCGCCTGGTGCCATGATCAACATGTTGACTGGATGCCCTAACGGGGTTGCAAAAGACATTGAAGTCGCTAATGCCAGGCCCATCACCAAAGCCCGCGGGCTCATACCCGTACTGAATGCCAGCTGAATCCCTATGGGAACCATGATGGTGGCAACTACCGCTCCATGCACCACCTGGGATAATATCAAGGTCAAAACAAACAAGACGATGAAGGCGGCATAAGGACCCACCTGTTCTGCGATGGGCGTCAACAAACTCACTGCCTGACCAGCCAGGCCGGTCTTAATAATGGCAGTCCCCAGGGATAACATGCCAGCCACGAGGAATATCGTGCGCCATTCCACCGCTCGGTATGCCTGCTCGATGGATAATATGCCTGTAAAGATCATAACAAGGCTGCCTGCCAGCATGATTAAACTCAACTGTTCAGTAAAGATGATGGAAAACAGAATGGTTGTCAGGAATATCCCCAACGCCAGCCAGCTCAACTTGCGGGCTCTCCCGAACTCAACCTCGGGGTTGTGTAGCAAGATGAGATCAGGGTCTCCGATAAGCAGGTTGATTTTCTCACGAGGACCGTACAGGAGCAGTCCATCCCCAAACTGGATCGTCCGATTCCCAAGCTCGGACCGGATCGGTTTTCCCGCTCTCCAGATGCCCAAAACCTGTACGCCATATTTATCTCTGAAGCGTGCATCTTTGAGTGTCTGTCCGATGAGGGTGGAACGGGGAGCCAATACAGCTTCCATCACCACCACTTTGTCCGAGTGAAGTATACCCAGAGAAAACTTTTGTTCTGGCAGCATTTCCAGGACACCCTTGAGCGATTCCCAGTCTACCAGGTCATGCCTGCCCTCCATTACGAGGATATCATTGACAGACAGGATGGTTTCCGGTGCTGGTAAACGCAAAATAAGCCCTTTACGGTTGATCATCACCAGGTTGAGCTTGAAATCCTGTCTAATTCCGCAATCCAGCAGGGATTTCCCCACTAATGGTGAGCCTTCCACAATTCGGGCTTGGATCATTCGCTCAGCCAATTGGTAGGTATCCACCAGATTTTGTATTCCTTTTCCAGCATACCGATCGGATGCAGCATTTTGCGGCAGCCTTTTCCGGCCATAAAAAAGCATGTAAAGCACACCCACAATGATGATGACCAGACCGAGTGGTAAAAAATCCAGTAATCCAAATCCTTTTTGGCCACTATCGATCAGTAAGCTGTTGGAAACCAAATTTGTCGTGGTAAACAGTGTTGCTGCCCCGCCCAACAGGATTCCGACCGCCAGAGGCATCAATAACCTGGAGGAACTCAACCTGGCTTGGGAAGCAACACTTATCACCGCCGGTATCAACACTGCCGCCACTGCCACATTATTCATAAAGAAGGATAGTAACGCTGCCACAGTCATCACAACCAGGATAAGACGAGTTTCGGCCATTCCCCCTGCATGCAGAACCAAACTTGCAATGTGGTCCGTCCAGCCGGCTTGTTTGAGACCTTGAGCAAGGATGAATACAGCAATTATTGTTACAACTGTAGGTTTTCCGAAACCTGAAAGCGCTTCTAGGATGGTCAGGACGCCCGAAAGCCCCAAAAGCACCACAACGCCCAAGGCGATAGCATCAGGCGGGAACTTATCAAATAGGAAAAGGACAATGGCCAGGATCAGAATGATCAGGGTTATTAGTTGAGCACTCATGAGCAGTCAAAATGAAAGTTTCATTATGCTTTTGGAACCATATGATTAAGGTAATAATTACCTGCTATCTTCTAAATCATACCCTGATTCCAGCTACTTTCAGCTAAATAAAGGTTGGACAATTCTTGTTTCTCCAGCATTCACCCTTACAACGGAGAGATTTGCCTCCCTTTTCCGCAAAACCCAATCCGGTGTGAATAAATCGGTATAAGCTCTTGCCAATCCTGCCTGAGGAGGAGGCATACCTGAGCGGACTCTTCCACTAAAGCCAGGCGAGGCGACCGAAAATCGACTGCTGGATGGCAGTCTTCTCATACCTATCCCCAGGGCAGCAACCTCTATTTCATATTCATTGCCAAAATAGATACCATAAAAGCGTACCTGGACTTACAATAGGGTATCCTGGAAGCCGTCACTCAGAGTGGTGCTTTCATCAGCCACCATCACGGTTCGGCAAACAAACCGCACCACGGTTGGAAAAGAACATTGGCAAAACACAAATGGATGTGATTCTGACGCTTAAGGCGCATTTCGAAAAACGCTGGAGCAAGGATCTGGAGGATTAAATGGCAGACGAACAACTTCTGGCAATTGACAACGGCACCCAATCCGTGCGTGCCTTGATCTTTGACTCGAGAGGGAACCTGATCGCCAGGAGCCAGGTACCAATCGAGCCCTATTACTCGACCCAACCCGGTTGGGCTGAACAAGACCCGGAAGTGTTTTGGAATGCCATTTGTCAGGCTTGCCAGGAATTATGGACCAAGCCCGGTGTGGTAAAAGAAGCCATCCTCGGCGTGGCTTTGACAACCCAGCGCTCCACTCTCATCAACCTGGACAAGGATGGTCAACCGCTCCGTCCTGCCATACACTGGCTTGATCAGCGCCGCACACCCGGTCTGAAACCCGTGAGCGGTTTGTGGGGGTTGCTTTTCAGGCTTACGGGCATGACCGAAACCGTGGCTTACCTGCAGGCGGAAGCAGAGTCAAACTGGCTTCGCACCAATCAACCCAATATTTGGGAGAAAACACACAAATACCTGTTCCTTTCCGGTTATCTCGTTCATCGTCTGACCGGACGTTATGTCGACTCAGTCGGGTCCCAGGTGGGATATATTCCTTTCGATTACAAGCGCCAGCAATGGTCCGGCAAAACCGATTGGAAATGGCAGGCGGTGCCAGTCAACCCTGATGTGCTCCCGGAGCTGGTTAAACCCACCGGGCAGTTGGGCGTAATTACCGCGGAAGCGGCAGCCGCCACTGGTATCCCGGAAGGCTTGCCCATGATCTCCGCAGCAGCAGACAAAGCCTGCGAAGTCATCGGCGCCGGCTGCATAGACCCAAGTACTGCTTGTCTCTCCTTTGGCACCACCGCCACCATTAACACTACCCACACCAAGTATGTTGAGGTTGTCCCGCTCATCCCACCGTATCCATCAGCTATTCCCGGTGCTTATTCTTTGGAAACTCAAATCTACCGTGGGTATTGGATGGTTTCGTGGTTCAAGCGCGAATTTGGCACTGCCGAGGAACTGTTGGCGATCGAACGGGGTATCAAAGCTGAGGGTTTGTTCGATGATCTAGTGGATACGGTTCCAGCAGGCTCTTTGGGCCTTATGCTGCAGCCGTATTGGTCCCCTGGTTTGAAGATGCCTGGACCGGAAGCCAAAGGAGCCATTATCGGGTTTGGGGATGTTCATACCCGGTCGCATCTGTACCGTTCCATCCTGGAAGGGCTCTCCTACGCGCTGCGAGAAGGCGCGGACCGGACCAGCAAGCGCAGCCACATTCCCATAAAACAACTTCGGGTGGTGGGTGGCGGTGCAGAAAGTACGGCGGCCGTGCAGCTTACCGCGGATATTTTTGGTCTTCCCACGTCACGTCCCGCTGTAACTGAAGCGAGCGGCTTGGGCGCCGCCATGGATATGGCAGTCGGTTTGAAACTGCACCCAGATTTTGACACAGCGGTGAAGGAAATGACCAGGGTAGGCACCACTTTTGAACCTAACGCGGAAAACCACAAAGTGTACGACGAGCTTTACCAGCGGGTATATCTGAAGATGTATGACCGGCTTAAACCGCTCTACGACGAGATTCGCGATATCACCGGATACCCGTCCAAAGTTTAACGGCTGGTCTTGCCTGCACAGAAAATAAGCCCTGTTTCCTCTAACAGAGGGACCGTGCCCTGCTCATAGTATCGGGCGGAACGCCATGTGCTGAGTGGGGTCCGTCAGCTTTTGCGTCTGGTTAAACCGGAAATCTGGCAAGAAAACATAGCCTTGTGCTGATCAGGGGGACTTGCCATCCCCCGTTTGCGCGGTTGTCTTTGCCGACCAACTTTTCTTGTCAGAATCTCCTGCACCCACATCCAAAACGCTGCCTCAGCACGCGTGCCATTGGCTTCAAAACCTGGTCTTTGCCCCGCGGATAAAAAAACCAAGCTCTGCCTGCCTTAAACGCAATACTCCCAGGATTGGGTGAACTTTCCCACTTTTCCACAGGTATAATCAACCCTAATCGAAAAACACCTTCCCAGGAGGAAACAACCATGACCGCCTATCTCACCCCAGACCAGGATGCCCAAGTTGAAACCTGGCTGAGCCAACTCACCTTGGCAGAAAAAATCAGTCTGCTTTCCGGCGCGGATAACTGGTCTACCCGTGCCATCCACCGGTTGGGTATTCCTTCCCTCATCACCAGCGATGGTCCCCACGGTGTGCGTACTGATGGAGCCAACACTTCCCGCCCGGACGGCCCGACCACGGCTTACCCAACCGGTGTGAGCATGGCTGCCACCTGGGATCGTGAATTGGTGCGTACTTTGGGCGCTGCCCTGGCTGAGGAAACCCGCGCCATGGGGTGCGATATTCTGCTGGGTCCCTGTGTAAACATCATGCGTGCCCCTCTGGGCGGGCGTAATTTCGAATCCTATTCGGAAGACCCCTACCTGGCGGGTGAAATTGGTCTGAACTGGGTTTTGGGCCTCCAAAGCAAGGGTGTGGGTGCTTCGCTCAAACATTTTGCCTGCAACAATCAGGAGACTGAACGTATGCGCGTTAACGTGATTGTCAGCGAACGCGCCTTGCGGGAAATTTACTTGCCTGCCTTCGAAAAAATTGTCAGGCACGCCCAACCCTGGACGGTTATGGGCGCCTACAATCGCCTGAATGGCACATACGCCTGCGAAAATAAAACCTTGCTAAAAAATATCCTCAAGGATGAGTGGGGTTTTGAGGGGGCGGTTATTTCCGATTGGGTGGCTCTACACTCGACAGCCACGCCTTTGAACGCCGGCGTGGATATTGAAATGCCCGGACCTGCCCGATGGCGAGGCAATCTGCTCAAGGAAGCAGTCGAAACCTGGCAGGTAGAGGAAACCGCCCTGGATGATGCCGTCCGGCGCGTCTTGCGCCTGGTTGCCCGCTGCATACCCGGCAAAACTGAAGCCCATCCGAAGGCTACAGATACCCCCGAGCATCGTGCCATTGCCAGGCAGATCGCCCGCGAATCCATCACCCTGCTCAAAAATGAGGGGGACCTTTTGCCTCTCAAGGATACCGTCCGCAAGATTGCCGTAATCGGATTGAACGCCTTCCTCCCCACCACGGGAGGCGGCAGCTCACAGGTGCTTGGGCATTACTGGGTCACCCCGCTGCAGGGTTTACAAACAGCCTTGGGCGAACGCGTGGACATCCGCTATGAACCTGGAGATGACAATCGCGTTCAGCCCGATCCGATTGAAGCTTCGCTGCTCTCCCAACCCGATGGCAGCCAGGGCTTGATCGGGCGGCTTTACAATAACCCAGATTTCCAGGGTGAACCTGTGTTGAAGCAACGCGTCCCCGCCCTGGATTCCTGGTGGGCACACACCGGACCTGCCAGGGATGTGATCGACCCGCATGAATTCAGCGGCATCTGGGAAGGCTTGTATAAGGCGGTTGCCAGTGGAATGACCCCCTTCTTCCTCTTCAACACCGGTCATGCCAAGCTGTACCTGGATGACGCTCTGGTGGTGGAAAACAACAGCGGTGATGTCATGCCTGAATATGGGAATCTGAGCACAGTTCTGGCGGGTGGATCATACGAACTCATTGCCGGAAAATCCTATCGTTTGAGGGTGGAACTCAGCAATCAGACTGCTGACGGCTTCTCGCTTCTGCAGATTGGGCATATCCCCCAGTATGTCGCCTTGGATGGGCATGAGCGTGCCGTCTCAGCCGCCAGAGAAGCCGACCTGGCAATAGTCTTTGCCGGCAACCCGCAGAGCTTTGAACGGGAAGGGCTGGATCGTCCTTCCATGCAGCTGCCAGGCAGCCAGGATCAGTTAATTGAGCAGGTTGTAAAAGCCAACCCCAATACTGTGGTGGTGATCAATGCCGGGGCACCCATCGAGATGCCGTGGGCTGACCAGGTTCCTGCCATTGTGTGGGCATATTATCCCGGGCAGGAAGGCGGCAACGCCCTCGCGGAAATTCTGACCGGTGAAATCAGTCCATCCGGAAAATTGCCGATGAGTCTGCCGTTCCGCCTTGAAGACAACCCGGCTTTCATTAACTATCCTGGGGAGAGAAGCGTAAATTACGGTGAGGGGGTTTTTGTCGGCTACCGCTATTACGACACCTGTGATATCGCTCCCCGCTTCGCGTTTGGTCATGGGCTTTCTTACACCAGCTTTGAATATGGCAACCTCCAGTTCCCCCAAAGCCTCAAAACAGGTCAAGCCGCGCAAATTTGTTTTACCATCAAGAATGCCGGCGAAAGAAGCGCCAGCGAAATTGCCCAGGTTTATGTGCATGATGTTCAAGCGAGCGTGCAGCGCCCTGTGCATGAGCTGAAAGGCTTTCGAAGGGTGTCGCTTGAGCCAGGTGAGGAAGTTCAAGTGCAATTAAGTCTGGATGAACGTGCTTTTGCATTTTTCGACCAGGACCGGCATAAATGGGTGACTGAACCAGGCTATTTTGAAGTCCAGGTGGGCAGCTCTTCCCGGGATATCCGCTTATCAGCCAGCATCAAGTTGGAAGTCTGACTCCCTTTTGGATAGAAAGTTGACTTTACGATCAACAATAGCATAATTAACTCAAAAAGCTGCCCGTGCACGGGCAGCTTTTATAATACCTTTCGTAAATTAATTTTCTTCCTTTGAGCGGATCAAGATGACAGACTTGCCCGCCAGTTTCTTCAGTTCAAAGTAGGTCTTTTTGGCGCGCACCAACTGAGCCAGCTGTTTGGATCCGTATGTGCGCGGGTCAAAGCCAGGGTCAATGCGGCGCAGTGCTGTTCCCACCTCGGAGAGGCTAGTCCAGCCGTCATCGTCAGTTCCCACCATATCAATCGCCTGGTTGACGTTATCGATCAGTTCAATTTCCGCCTGGCTCAACTGCTCCACTTTTTGTTGCTTTTGAGCGGCTTTGCGTTTTTGTTTCTCCAACTCTTCCAGGTTCTCGGTATAGATGAACACATCACAAGCCGAGACAAAAGCCCGCGGGGTCAACTGCCTTCCGATCCCTATAACCAGTTTTCCGCTCTCGCGGATGCGGGTGGCAAGCCGCGTATAGTCGCTATCACTGGAAACCAGGCAAAAACCATCCACCTGTTCCTTGTGCAGGATGTCCATCGCGTCGATGATCATAGCCGAGTCGGTGGCATTCTTGCCAACCGTGTAGCGGAATTGCTGAATGGGTTGGAACGCGTAGGAGTTCAGGATATCCTTCCAGGACTTCATGTTTGAAGTCGTCCAATCGCCATATACCCGGCGGATCGTGGCGTTGCCAAAACGTCCCGCTTCCACCACAATATGCTCGATCAGCGCAGACTGGGCATTATCTCCATCAATCAGAATCGCAATGCGCTTTTCTTTGTTACCATTGTTAATATTTTCAGATGCCATACCTAAATTATACCTGTTTACCCCCAACTCCGTTTAAACTGTTAAACTCAAAAAAACAAGACCTTCTAAACAACTTAAAGCCCATGTTTCTTGTAATACTGCTGATGGTATTCCTCCGCAGGATAGAACGGGCCAGCCGGGACAACCTGGGTCAAGATGCCGTGGTCGTAAATGCCGGAAACATCCAGGAAAGCGATCACCTGTTCCGCGGTTTCTTTTTCTTCTTCACAGCTGTAAAACACCACCGAGCGGTACTGGGAACCAAAATCGCCCGCGTGACAGTCGCACATGGTTGGATCATGAAATTCGAAGAAGGCTTCCAAAAGCTGCTGGTAACTGATCTGATCCGGATCGTAAATGATCATGACCGTTTCCGCGTGCCCGGTGGTATCCTGACACACTTCCCGGTAGCAGGGTTTTTCGGTACTGCCTCCCGCGTAGCCAACCTGGGTCTGCAGTACTCCAGGCAAGGTTTGGAACTTTGCCTCAACTCCCCAAAAACAACCTCCCGCGAATAATGCTTGTTTCTCCATACTGCCTAACCCTTAATTATTTTGCCGACTGGCACGAAGCGCAGACCGATGGAATTCATACGAAAATTCAGTCTGTCTGCGATTGAGCAATCCGCCAGTACAGACCTCTGACGATTGGGATCAAAACTTGCCCGCGCAACCGCCCCCCGCCCCATCCCAAGGCCGGTCCTCTGATTTTGCCCGATCGGCTTCTCAGCAAAAGGTTCATGAGAGGTGAAGCAATCCCTTCCAGAGCAGCGCCCAACTCTTGAGGAGGATAAGCGTTGGTCAATCCAAACGTGATGGCCAATGCCTGGCTGGGTTGGGTAGTTGCATAAACCAGCAAAGGGAGAGCCTTTTTGTCTCTTCCTGGTCACCTGGTAATACTGTGCAGATAAAAGTTGCCGTGAATGGGCGTCTGTTTTGATAATCGTTTGCATGCCTGTCTCTAATTGGCATTACTATATCATGGATATGAACTCATTCTCTTCAATCCTTACACAAGTGCAATCTTGTTAACAAATAAAACCAAAAAGGCTGCCCATTGCCGGAACAGCCTCGAACAAATCCTCGGGGACAGTCTAAACTGCCAGTTCACCGCCATGCGCAGCCCAAACTGCCATGCCAATGATTCCGGCTTCATCGCCTAATTGCCCCTCAACAACTTCAATTTGGTCCGCCGGCATCACGATCATCCGGTTTTTTATAGTTTCACGAATAGGGGTAAGCAGGAGTTCGCCTGCTGCGGCAACCCCACCGGTGAGCACCACACGTTTGGGTCCGACCACCAGGGCGGCGTTTATGATTGCCACGCCGATATAGCCCCCCACGGTATTCCAGATGGACTTTGCCACCTCATCCCCCGCTTCCGCCGCTTTGGCAATGATATAGGGCGTGACCTTGTTCAGGTCATAGTTGACCATCTCACCAATACTGGTCGTCTGCCCCTGTACCACGGACTTTAATCCCATGGCAGCGATAGCCGGTCCAGATGCCAGCGTCTCCACGCAGCCGTGGTTGCCGCAGCCGCAGATGGGGCCATGAATGTCGATGGTGATATGACCGAGTTCCCCGGCAGTGCCGCCCTGGTTGAGCACGAGTTGGTTGTTAATCACCACACCCCCGCCGATACCGGTCCCGATGGCAAAACAGAGCATACAGTCCACCCCCTTACCTGCACCAAATGCCCATTCACCGTACGTGATAGCCCGGACGTCGTTAAGAATGAACACCGGAAGCTTCAAATTGTTTTCTAGCAGCGTTTTAAGGGGGACATTGATCCAATGCCCGGGTAGATTGGGCAGAAAAACCGTTTCGCCTTTCTCCAGATCCAGCCGGCCCGGAGCGCTTACGCCAACACCGCCGATCTGGGACCATTCGAAACCAGCTTCAGACACCATTTCCCGAATGACAGCAGCTATACGGCTGATAACGGCTTCGTATCCATCCTGGGAAAGCGTGCGTGTACTCTTGGAAGTCACCACTTCCCCCGTCTGCATATCCACCAAACCTGCCTTGATATTGGTACCACCAAGGTCACATCCCACATAGTATTGGTATTGCATTGTCCATCCTCCAAAACCCATAGTTGCGATGAAGGAATTATACAATACCTTCCCGGCGGAATTTGATGGCACTCAGCGCATTGGAAGCTGCCTCAGCCTTAAAAATCGATCCCATAGGGTGTGCACCGTTTTTGTGCACACCAACGAGAAGGCTTGTTCGGCAATGGTGTGCTCAAATGAGAGCACACCCTATAGAATAACTTTCAAGTGCATTCAAGTTCCCTTCCCACTGTCTTTTGAATATTATTTATAGCAACTTTTACTATCTTTATGGTTTTCGGGTGTTCATATAAACATTATTTATTATATCTTGACTTTTTACATTTCTTGTGCTATTAATTTGCTTACTTAGTCAAGTGGAACAAAGGAAAGGATCAACATGCCTAATTTACCTGATACTTGCCCGCTCTGCCAATCAAAGGTGATTGTAACCCGGCTCTATTGCCCCAATTGTGAAACCACCCTGGAAGGGTATTTTCAACGTGAACAGGACCCCTTTGCACAATTAAACAAAGACCAGCGCGAATTCCTGTTATCCTTCGTGCGCTCAGAAGGACGCTTGAACCGCTTGGAGGAGAGCTTGGGAATTTCCTACCCCACGCTGAAGAACCGTCTTACTGAAGTGATCCACGCTCTCGGGTTTGAAACGGAAAAACAGCCGCTTTCACCTGCCCCTGACCGCCAACAGATCCTGGAAGACCTTGAAAATGGTTTGATCGACGCGGAGGAAGCGCTGGCGCTGCTGCAACCTTCCTCCTCAAACCCGGCCTCTTAAGGAGTTTGCATGACCACAAACGATGAACGCATAAAAATATTGACCATGCTACAGGAAGGTAAAATAGACTCCACCGAAGCTGCCCGCCTGCTGCAGGCTCTGGATAACAACGCCGAGCCTGCCGCTTCCTCAACCCCGCCTACTGGTACCTCAAAGGAAGAGAGTACCAAAACTCAGAAACCGCGCTTCCTACACGTCAAAGTGTCAAGGTTGATGGATGGGAAGTCGATCGTGGATATCAGAGTCCCCGTTTCGGTAGTGAACGCAGGCATCCGCATGGGCGCCAAGTTCTCGCCAGAAATGTATGGTCTGGATAAGGACACGCTGGCGGCGTTGATGGACTCCCCCGAAAAATCGCAGATTGTCGACGTCACCGATGAAGAAGATGGCGAGCATGTGCAGATTTTCCTGGAATAACTTGAACCTCCAACTTGATCAATCCCCTGCAAGTTAACCCTTAGTCACTCGCAAATCCCTGGCTAAATTCTGGCTGCCTGCTAATACTGCTTATGGAAACACCCGAGAATCCCAAAAAACCATTGCTCTCACCGGTTCTAAAAACTTTCATGGCGACCATGATCCTGGCAAATATCGCCGGTGGGATGTGGGGCTCCTTCTTACCACTATACTTAAAAAGCCTGGGTGCGAATGTCACTCAAATTGGTCTGTTTTTCACCATCTCCCAGATCATTCCCCTGATACTCCAGATTTTAGGCGGATGGATTTCGGATAACCTCGGGCGACTGCGGAGTGTCGCCTTCGGCAGTTTGTTTGGCGTGCTCCAGTACATTGGTCTGATCCTGGCGCCTACCTGGATCTGGGTGCTGATCGGTCAGGGGTTGGGGGCAATCACCCATGCCTTGGTGGGTCCAAGTTTTAGCGCGTTCATTGCCGAGGAATCGTCAGCAGAGAATCGCGGCCAGGTATACGGCACGACTGAAGCCATCTTCACGATCGTCTCGATCGTAGGTCCACCCTTCGGAGGATACCTGACCGATCATTACGGTTTCAAGCTCATGCTTATAGTATCTGGAATCATTTACACCATCGCCACCGTTCTAAGAATTATCATGGCAAAACATGCCACGCCCCAAAAAACGGCTGACAAAAAGGTCAAACTGGATCTGGGCTCCCTTAAGGTGAACCTGGGAGCTATGGTGGGTCTTATCATCGCCGGCGGCGTGATGACCTGGATCATGGTGACCGATGGCATCCGTGATATTTCTTTCTCGCTCTGGGGCAACCTATTGCCGGTGTATCTGGAAGATCTAGGCGGCATGAACGCACAAAAAATTGGATGGCTGTTCTCGATCATGAGCGTTGCCACCATGCTGATCAACATTCCTGCTGGCAAGATGGCAGACAGGAAGGGTGAAAAACCAGCCATCATGATCGGTTTTGTGGCGCAGGCAACCGCGGTTTTCCTATTTGTTTCCGCTTCCAACTTTTACCTCTTCGCGCTGGCGTTCGTGTTTTTTGGTATCGGCAGCGGATTAATGGGCCCGGCCTATCAGTCGTTGCTGAGCAAGGTCTTGCCTGAGCGCTTGCGGGGCACGGGCTTTGGGCTGATCCAGTCAAGTTTGGGTGTATTTTCTTTACCTGCGCCCGCCATCGGAGCTGCCATGTACAACAACGTTTCACCCAAATCCCCCTTCCTGGTCACTGCCTGGGTTTCACTCCTGGCGCTCATCCCGGCATTTCTTAAGTTTAAAGTGGATGATAAAGACCAGCAAGCCATAGCAAAAGCGGAAGAGAAACTCGACCAATACCAGGATACGCAAACCAGGGCTGAACAGGAAGAGACCCCTACCAAATAAACCCGCACACAAACACAGGCGTTGCGCAAAGTTCCGAGTAGGATAATCCTATATAAACTCGCCTTAAGGTAAAGTATGTATCTGCACCAGTGATCCCCCTGCAAGGAGTATGCAAAGTACTTACCCGGCGCCTACACCCTGAACCATCCTTCCCGCTGTTAATTCCGTCGCGCAGCCCACGGATAGGTATGGGCAGCCTCATTCCTGGGCCGGTGATGGAGGTTGGGCTTTGTGCCAATTCTTCAGGTTTTCCTGCTTTCCATTGCCGCCCTCACCAGCCCAGGCAGAGGATTCCCAAACCGATCCAGGACATCCGGGTTGCTCATGCGCCTCCCTCCACCTTGCCAACTGCGTGCACTCAGCCCTCCCGTTTTTGGTCTACATTCAAAGTCACCAAAATTTCGGTCCTGTGCTGCCTTAAAGTATAATTACCCTTATCTATGACCGCTGCGCATGTCAGAAATCACCCTGTTTTAGCTCTGCCTGACCAGGAGTTTATTCCCGGGCGGTCCCTCGGGCTCTCATCAGCTGCACCCAATGGGACTCCCCTGGCCGCGGCTGTTCACTCCCCACACCAGTTGATCATCCGTAATTTCCACCTTCAAAAATCATGCCCCGATTCACCCGTCCCTTGGGGTCTATGGCCCAAAACTGACACACGGCTGCCAAAACAGGAGCATTGATGTGAAATCAAAAACGCTCCCCCTGTTATTAATGGCTGTCATTGTGGTTTCCTTTTCCACCGGTTTTGGTATATCGAAGGAGAGTTCATCCAACCTATCTGATTCTTCACCGTACACTGCTCAAATAACCAAAGCTGCCGATGAGATTGAGCCCAGTACGGTTGAAAACCCGCGCCCTCCCGTTCCCACAGCGAATGTTCCCCGTCAGTCTCCTTTATCAGTGGAAAGCGAACCAATGAACCAACCCGACCTGGATGATCAGGCGGACCGGGTTCAGGAGATCGAGAAAAAGCTCTATCTGGCAAGCCTGGAATTCATCGCCGAGACGCCGGAAGGTGCCAATGAGGTGGCCAGACAGATTGGGTTTAACGGTGGATACAACGAATCTGCCCGCAATGCCTGTGGACCAATCAGTGTGGCGATCATGAAGAGCGCGGGAATCCTGCCGTCCAGCACGAGTGTCCGGGAAATCTGGTTGTTATGCCCCAGGGAACGCGTGGGCTGCAACGGCATCTCGGTGCTCAATCGGAATTACTTCCCTCCCCAGGAGTATGACTACACCAAGGTGACCGAGAGTGTGCGCACCTACGATTTTGCTGCCAATCCCCTGCAAACCGGAGATTGGATGTACCTGTTTGTAAGCCGCAATGGATTTGACCACATGATCGTGGTCACCCGGGTGGACAGCACTGGCGCTGCCTATACAGTGACCAATCTGAATCGCGGTGAAGGATTTGTGATCACTGAAGAAATGCTTTACGATCCCAGCCGCCCCGGCGTGGGTCTCTTCTATGAATTGACAGACCCCCAAAGGAGCGACGAAAAGGATTATCTCGGCTTGAGTGGGGACGGCGGTTTCCTGCTTGTGCGCCGGAAAGGTGGCCTTGCCTCCCTGCCGGAGCTTAATTCCCGGCTGGATGAGGTTCTGGATCCAGGCGCATCCTGGAACGGTCTCGTCAAAGAGCTCGGTTCATCAAAGGTTTTGTATGAAAGCCTGCCCAACCAAAAGTTCCATCCTGCCAGCATGATCAAGATTCCCCTTGCCATGGTAGTATTGAAAGATTTCGAAAATAAGGGGATGACCGCGGCAGACCTGCGCAGCGAAAAGTTCGGCAGCCAGACTTTTGACCAGCTGCTCACTGCCATGGTCGTTGAGAGCGATGAGGATGCCTCGCAGGCGCTGCTGTTATACCTTAACGGTCAGAAGTCAACGAAGAAAATACTGAAAGATTGGGGGCTGAACGATACCGTATTTGAGCCCAGAAGTACCACTGCTTTTGATCTTGCCTCCGCGTTGGAAGGCTTATACTCCAATGACTTTTTGCATCCGGACATGCGCGACTATCTGTTGGGACTAATGGCAACCTATACCGAGAACGACGACACTGATTTGGGAATCCTAAACACGGTTGTTGAGGGCAGCGTTTTTTACAATAAAAGGGGCACCTTGATCAAGCCCCTGATCGTGGCAGACATGGGCATCCTGGAAGTTGAAGACGAGGCTTACCTGCTGGTGCTCAGCGGAAGACCAAATGAAATGGTAGGTTCAAATTACAAAAAGATCACCGGCAGCATTGAAGCTTTTGCCGAAGTCTTCAGTGAGGGAATACGCTGACGGGCAGCGTTCATTACCAGGCGGGTGCCCCTCCATTTTGACTCTGAGCCTTCTTTGCCGTAAAATCCATAAAATATCTTACGCCCATATGAAAACCCAGGAGAAATGATCAGCAGACCCGCATTCACCCGGAAAGTATTAGTCCTCAGCATTCTCTTGCTGTGCACTTCGACCATATGTACAGGGGATATAACCAAGGATCAGCCAACCCTTCCTGCAGATACCGCAACTGTGGAAACATCCGTGGTGACACCCACAGGCGGTCAGACCCCAACGCGTGATATGGCTTCGCAGACCCTTAAGGTGCCTGAAACGACCACACCAACCCGGGCCTTAACCGCCACATCCTCAGCCGCGCCCACCCCGCCCTCGTTATATAGCCGACTACCCGTCGTCCCCAGGTTTGTTGAGGAAGAGGGAGAGACGCGCGTCTATTTTAGTGAGAACTATAAAGAACTGCCTGAGGCCGAAGGCGCTGACCGCAATGTCAAACCAGACATGATCATCATTCATACGGATGGTCAGTCGATCGACCTGCCGGATCAATGGAGCACGCTGAGCACTTATTATGGATTGGGGAAGTATCTCTCCGTGCATTTCGCGGTCAGCCAGGACGGCATCCTGCAGATGCTGCCCATGTATGCAGAGACCGTTACGCACGCCAGCGGGGCGGCATCGCAGTACGATGACAACGGAAATTGGATAACCTACAACAACCACTCGGTTCAAATTGAAATGGCGGGACGGAAATATAACTACTACGTAACCGGGGAAGCCAGCCCAAAAATGGCTGAGGTCATTGAAATCACCACCGAGAAAACCGTCGACCTGGTGATCTCACTTATGTACTTCTATGATATCCCCCTCGAGAACGTGGTGGGGCATTACCAAATCGGCAGGGGCAAAGCGGATCCAGGAGACCTGTATTTCGAACAATATTTCCTGCCATTGTTGGAAAAGAAACTGACCAGTTTTCAGGGCAGCCTGGAGAATTGACAGGAGCGAAAAGGGTATCCTGAGCAGCTCTGGCTTCCTTTTTTTCGGAGCCTCCTGAATGGGATTCGGTGATTCCCAATCAGCGGGGATTCCCAGAGGCCTTGAATAATAACCAACCCAGTTAAGTATTCGCATGAAAATTCATATATCCAGGTATGGGATTCCAATAGGGATTCAAACAACGATCTTTGTCTACCACGGCATATTTGTTATGGATAATTTGATGCTCAATCGATAAATCATCGGTCATCTGATGCTGCCAAAAAATCTGTATTGTTAAATCCATGTAAAAGTTGTTGACTGGAGGCTCTTTTCTCAATCCTTTAGCCCATTAGTAAGGCTAAAAGCCTCCCACGACGCCCCAGTCTTCATTGACACCCCTGGCAATGGTAGTAATATTACCAGTTGTCAAATGAACTAATTCTCCCAACGAAAGTATAATAAATATCATCTATGACTACTCCTTTTACCAAGATCGATCCGGATTTAACTAAGCACATTCAGGAATTGGTGCCTGAACACCTTTATGAGGGTTTGTCTTCCCGACCTGAAGGGCTGACCCAAGACGAGGCAAAACAGCGCCTCGAAGCCTTTGGTACCAATGTCCTTAAAGAGGTCAAAGGTACTCCACTGATTGTTAAGTTCCTGTCTAACTTCACCCACCTGATGGCGATCATGCTGTGGGTCGCTGGCATTGGCGCCTTCTTCGCAGATATGCCCCAGTTGGGTATTGCAGTTTGGGCAGTCAACATCATTAATGGTGCCTTTAGTTTTTTTCAGGAATTCCGGGCGGAAAAAGCCACCCAGGCACTTAAAAAGATCCTGCCCATAACTTCAAGGGTGATGCGTGACGGTGAGGAAACCCAGGTCCTTGCAGAAGAACTGGTGCCGGGGGATGTTATCTTCCTGCAGGAAGGTGTCAGCATCCCGGCAGATTGCCGCCTGTTGAACAGCGCAGACTTGCGGGTGAACCAATCCACTCTTACCGGCGAATCCCATCCTGTCAACCGGTCTGCTGAGCCAACCAGCGGTGAAGGTATGACCGAAACTGAAATCCCCAACTTGATTTTTGCCAGCACCTTTGTTGCCGCTGGTTCCGGTAAGGCGATAGTTTATGCCACCGGCATGAACACCGCGTTTGGGCACATTGCCCAACTAACCCAGGAAGTTGGGGAGGACCTCAGCCCGCTCCAAAAAGAAATGCAAAGTGCCACCAAGGTCATTACCGTCATTGCTGTTGGAGTTGGTCTGGTATTTTTAGTTATTGCCATATTCGTGGCAGGTATCAACTTCGTGGAAGGTGTTATTTTCACACTCGGCATTGTGGTCGCTTTTGTGCCTGAAGGAATGATGCCAACGGTAACCCTGGCATTGGCGATGGGTACCCAGCGCATGGCCAAGCGGAATGCCCTGATCAAGAAACTCTCCGCTGTGGAAACGCTGGGCTGTACCAACGTCATCTGCACCGACAAGACCGGTACATTGACCCAAAACGAAATGACCGTTCAGGCGGTTTGGCTTCCCTCCACAAAGGAAGGTGAACCATTCAGTGGCCGTGAGATCGCGGTCTCCGGTACGGGTTACGAACCGGTGGGGGAGTTCAGTGAGAACGCCAGAGTCATCCAAGCCAAAGCGGATTACCCTCTCAGCCAGGTGATGATCACCCAGGCAAAGTGTAATACCGCCCGCCTACTCCCCCCCGAGACGCTCGCGAATGGCACAAAATCCACATGGAAGATTCTAGGCGATCCAACCGAAGCAGCGTTGATTGTCTTGGCAAACAAAGCCGGATTTACCAGGGAAGATTTGAACAACAGTCAGACAATCGCTGAGTTGCCCTTTGAATCCCGCCGAAAACGCATGAGCGTTGTCCAAATGCAGCATACGGAAGAAGGCTTGAAGCGCATCGCTTACACCAAGGGTGGTATCCGTGAGATCCTGGACGTATGCGATAGCCTCCTGGTGGGTGACCGCGTCCTGCCGCTTACCAAGGAGTGGATTGACCATATCATGTCCGTGAATGACAGCTACGCCCGTCAGGGTTTACGGATATTAGCAGCCGCAAACCGCACCCTGCCACAAGACATCCAAAATTATCAGATTGAAACCGTCGAGACTCAATTAACCTTTTTGGGTATGGTAGCGATGATGGATCCACCCCGCGTGGATGTCGTGGACGCAGTCGAAAAGTGCCATAATGCCGGAATTCGTATCATCATGATTACAGGGGACTATGGACTGACTGCAGAAAGTATTGCCCGCCATATCGGCATTGTCCAGGGGGACGACGTACGGATTGTAACGGGCGTGGAGCTTGAGAATATGACCGATGAAGCCTTGATTGAGGCGGTCAAGGGTCAGGTCATTTTCGCCCGGGTGGCTCCCGAACACAAACTGCGGGTGGTCACTGCCCTGCAAAATCTGGGCATGGTGGTGGCAGTCACCGGAGATGGCGTGAATGACGCACCGGCGCTCAAGAAAGCTAATATTGGGGTTGCCATGGGCCTTTCTGGCAGCGATGTAGCCAAAGAAGCAGCAGATATGATCTTAATGGATGATAACTTCGGCTCCATCGTCAACGCCATTGAAGAGGGCCGCACGGTCTATGAGAACATCAAACGCTTCACTACCTACATCTTCACCAGTAACACTCCTGAAGCGGTCCCCTTCATGGCCTTTGCCCTGACTGCTGGACGCATTCCGATCGCCCTAAATGTCATGCATGTGCTGGCGGTAGATCTTGGCACCGATATCGTGCCTGCCCTGGCTCTCGGTTCAGAACCTCCAGAGCCCGGCACGATGGACCGGCCTCCACGAAAATTAAGCGAGCACTTGATTACCAAGGATTTGCTGGTGCGCGCTTACTTGATCCTCGGTCCCGTCCAAGCCCTGGCTGCCATGGCTGCCTTTTACTTCTACTATTGGACCAACGGTTACGCTGGTCAATGGCTGGATCTGCCTGCTGGAGGAGAATTATACCGGGCAGCCACTGCCATGGCCCTCAGTGCCGTGGTAACCACACAGATTGGCAACTTGTTCACCCAGCGCTCATTTAGGAGGTCAATCTTAAAAACGCCCCTCTTTAATAATCCCTTGATCTGGGGCGGGATCGCGTCTGAGTTGTTGATCACACTTGCTATTGTCTATACGCCATTTATGCAACGCTTTATCGGAACGGCAGCCTTTGCGCCCCATTATTGGTTATTTTTGATCGCCTGGATACCTGCCCTGCCTATTGTGGACGAGATTCGCAAAGCCATTGCACGGCAGAAGGAAAAGAAAACATTGCAACAACAAGCGCTAATTTCCAAAGGAGAAACGCTATGAAAATAATCATCATTGGATGTGGTCGGGTTGGCGC
>JBAQMM010000260.1:0-3630 GCA_049302815.1 Anaerolineaceae bacterium
TCGCCGTACTTGCGTGTGAAAACCGACCATGGCAGCGCCCCCCCGTGCGACTTCAGGTCGACAAGTGCCGCTTTGGCTTCCTCTGGCAACGCTGAGACCATCTCATGCAGGTCAAATTCATGCGTCAGCGCCGCGCCAAGCGACCGGGCATAGCTGGGAGTATCTTTGCCCTGGCAGGCAACGCCCCATATCTCAGCGACAATCCGTAAAAATCCCAGATCGTGTCCGCTCAGGCAGTGCAGAAGTTCAGGCATGGTCCCGTGGAGTATACATCAAAAGCCTGGTTTCCTTTGAAAATATCACGAGCAGGCATTGGCTATTCTATCCTGATCGACCTGACCCCTTCGATGTTGGAGAGTAATTCCACCAGGTTTTCCATGTTTTCCCCCCGGTTGATCTGGGCAACAATTTCGACCCGGATGCGATTGTTTTTGTTGCTCTTTTGGACCGAAAAATTGACCAGCTTATCGGAGACCTGCCCAATGGTCTTGCGTATGGTACGGATCACACCGGGTTCTCCCTGGGCATCGATGCGGAATATGCGAACGACGTTGGTGCGGATAAAACGGTTCTCGAATAAGTGTACCAGCGTCAGGATCACCAGCATAAAAGCCGTCGTGACAACACTGACCAGGTAATAGCCGTAGCCCACTGCCAAACCCATGATCGCGATCGTCCAAAGCGTCGTGGCAGTGGTGAGCCCTTTGACGTTGAAACCAAAGCGCAGAATAGCACCAGCCCCCAGGAAGCCAATCCCTGAGATTACCTGGGCTGCCATCCTGGTCGGGTCAGAGCCGTGTTCAACCCCGCTGTTGACCGACAGGATCATCGCCAGGCACGAACCTAACGCCAGGATCATGTGCGTGCGCAGACCAGCCGGCTGGTTATCGCGCTCGCGCTCGTAACCCACCAGTCCCCCCAGCAGGACGGACACAAACAGCCTTAAGATGATTTCTTCAGTTGGTATCATGTTTTGCCTTGTACAAACCCATTAACTGACAGGACGACGGTCCGACCAATGCCGCCATGTAACTCCCGTACGACATTAACCTGAATTATTCTTAATTATACCTGTAAGGCCTTCTCTTTGCATTCTGCCACCGGGCTGAGGATTTATCCCAGGGGATTCCACCAACAGGCTGGGAATCCTGGATCAACTCTTGCCCCTGCCTCTGGAATATATTCGTGTATGGATTCCTTGCTGCCCATTAATACTTGTTATAATAAACAATTGTAAACCGGACTGGCCCTAGGTGGAAAGATCGGTTGAAATTATCCCAAAGGAGAGAGATTCATATGCCCACCATTGACCTCGAAATCATCAATAAAGTCGGCCTGCACGCCCGCCCTGCTGCAGTTTTTGTGCAGGAAGCCAATAAGTTCAAGAGCAGCATCCGCATCAGTAAAGATGGAAAGGAAGTGAACGGCAAGAGTATCCTGGGATTATTGACGCTTGGAATCAATCGGGGCAGCATCATTCACGTATCCGCCGAAGGCGAAGATGCCGATCTGGCTATTGAAGCCATCAAAGCCCTGCACGCCGGCAATTTCGGCGATCCTGAATAAACCGAAACCACCCCTGGTCAGCAAAGCCCAGGGGTGACTGTTTAACTATCCGGCGCCCATCAGGGAATGGAAGGGTAATCCGCTTTCGCCGCGTGCATGATGCCTACCAGACCGCGGCCAGTATGCGCTCCCAGCGCGGTACCAATGGAGCAGTCCGGCAGCCATTCACATTTGAACACACTTTCCATGGCTTGCTTCAACAGGTTGCCGCCTTCCAGGTTGGCAGCGTGGCAGATTTGCGCCCTTAATTCCGTCCCCTCCGGGTGGTTTTCCAAAATCAACTCAGGGATGGCTTGAATGGCTTTCTGGTAAGAACGTTTCTTGCTCTTGTCATAATACTTGCCATCTTGCTTATTCACTGTGATGATCGGTGTGATCCCCAATAGGGAAGCCAACAAGCCTTTAAGATGGCTGATGCGCCCTCCGGCAATCAAGTATTTCAAATCTGGCAAAGTAAAAAAGACGTTCGTGGCAGCTTGAATTTGTTTGAGCTTCTCAAGAATGACATTCAGTGGAAGATTGGCTTTGGCTGCCTGGGCGGCTGCCTCCACCTGCCAGCCTGTGCCGGCAGACAAGGTCAGGGTATCCACCAGGGTGACATTCTGTTTAACCAGCTTGGACGCGGTCACCGCGGCACTGTAGGTTCCGCTGAGCCCGGAGGACAGGTGAATGGAGAGGATATCCGCGTCTTCCTTGCCCAGGCGTTTGTACACTTCTACAAAGTCACCAACCGAGGGTGTAGAGGTAGTGGGCATTTCATCGGTATGTTCAATCAGATCGTAAAACTCCTCAGGGGAAAGATCCACGCCGCTAAGGTAGGTTTTCCCACCGAGTTGCACTTTCAGGGGAAGCATGGTCACTCCCAAAACCTGACATTGTTCCATGGATAGATCTGATCCACTGTCTGTAACTATTTTCATTTTTGCCTCATTTGATCTTCTTAGGACAACCAATACATCCGCCTGCAACTCTACCTCATGTGGCAATGATTTCTCCAGACATTAATCAGTTGAGTGGACAAATTATTAGGCGGGCTATTTCAATAAATAATTTTACTTTAATGGGTAGGTTTAATCAATACTCTATAGAGCAGACATATTGTCAATTTTGGATTTGTGTTTATTATTTTCACTGAGGCAAATCAGAACCATCCGTAAATTGGATAGTTTGCTTGTTGCCAGCCAGCGCCTTGAGGCGCTGGCATTTTCGTTCAGGCTTGTTTGCTATTTCATCCTCTCCCGCCATATTTGCTGCGCATAACCCAATTTGTTATCCGGGCTTTCGGGCAACCCGCTGTGGTCGCCCGAAAACAAGATACTGCGCAGCCCCCTGTCGGGAATGGGTGACCTACATCAGTCATTTTGCGAAGCGAAGAATCTATCGTTCATCTATGACAAAAACACACACCTGAAGTTTCTTCGTCGCTTGCGCTCCTCCAGGATGACAAGTAATAGGGTAGGTCGCTGAACCACCGACGATTCCGGTGGGTTGAGGAGAAGGATTTGTCATTTCCGTGAAAGCGGTGAACACCTCCTCAACCCACCCAACAACTTTTGCCTGGTATCAGCGCGTTTCGTTCAGGCTTACCCTTGGCAGACGTTCAGACAGACCTTCAAGTTGGGTATCGGTCACGCTTCCGTCGACAAGTTCACCGTGCAGGTATTGATCATAGGCTGAAAGATCAAAGTGACCGTGGCCGGAAAGGTTGAACAGGATGACGCGCTTTTCGCCCTTCTCACGTGCATCAATGGCTTCATTGATGGCGACGCGGATGGCATGCGCGGATTCGGGTGCAGGCAGAATCCCTTCAGCCTGGGCGAACTGCACTGCCGCTTCGAAGACGTCAAGTTGCCCGACTGCCACTGCTTCAACCAGACCGTGGTTGTACAGCCCACTCAGGATGGGAGACATGCCATGATAGCGCAATCCGCCGGCATGAATCTCATCGGGGATGAAATCGCTGCCGAGGGTATACATCTTGAGAATGGGTACGATACCGGCAGTGTCACCGTAATCGAACCCATAGACACCGCGGGTCAGGGAGGGGGTGGCGGTGGGTTCGAC
>JBAQMM010000261.1:0-9142 GCA_049302815.1 Anaerolineaceae bacterium
TCAGGGCAATTGCATCTAAATTTCTTTTTGTGAAAAAACGACACTTTTGATCATTTTGAGTTGGCAATATGTGCATTTGTTGGTTCGTTTATGTGTCTGATTGCCTATGAAAGCAGTTTTTATGATCACGATGGCTGTCATATGTGGCTCACTGCTGATAAAGTTTGAGTGAGGTGTAAAAATCGAACACAAAAATGGCAAAAAAACTGTCAGACATAAGATGCAATTGCCCTGTAAGTATTATCGAATTATTTGACTCAGATTCTTTAATGGGATTCTTTTCACCAGAATCCGGTATTCTCATAATCAAGTCTTTTTTTGGTCAGATAAATCAGTAGGTATTTCTTCATTGGAACTACGGGAAATTTCCAATATTTGGTCATTGTGCTGAATTTCGTTGTTGGTAACAGATATGTTTACATCATTATCTGATGAAAAGTTCCGGTCGTTTCCCTTACTTACATTTCCCCCACCAACATTTTTTCTTTTCGAAAACATTTTTGAAAGGCTTTTTTGAAGTACCTCCCAAATATTTGTGTTTTTGCTCAGAATAAGAATCGGACAGCACATATAGCAGTTTGTGCCGTCCGATTACCTCAAAACCCCTGCATAAAAGTGCCCCCGGCGTGATTCGAACACGCAACCGACTGATTCGAAGTCAGGCACTCTATCCATTGAGCTACGGGGGCAAGTGAACGAATTATACCAATTTCTTTGTCATAAGGACAAATATACGGGTATTTGTTACAGTATCAAAAGTCCATTAGGAAGGGGATAAACAAAAAAAGAGTTCCGATCATAATAAGTTTTTACGCATGGGGCTAATAGATCATAAAAATGGATTGCACAAACAGGTTTTTATGCTAAAATACAGTCTCATGTGGAAAAAAGCCTCATTGCGATGTGTCCTTCTGTTACCGAATTCAAACTTTCCTTTGATAGCGAGGAAATCATAGTTTACATCTTCATCATCAGACCTATTCAGAAATGCTTGCCTAGTGTCTGTGCGACTACCCATTGCTCTCGCTACTAATTGCTCTAGTTTATGAAAAAGATTGGGCTTTATAATCCCACATACCATATGCTGCCAATTTTTTGTCAATAAACAGTGCTGCATAACAATCGCACCAGGCAGGCAAAATTAGGAAAGCAAAACCCTTCTGCCTGGGTGTCCAAAATTAAATATCCAGCCCATATGCTATACGCATGTCGGAGGGGCGGATGCATGGAAAAAATGATCTGAGAATTTCCTGATACAATGGAAAAGTTAGACAAAAATACAGAATTTTAGAGGCCGATATGCAGACAGAACCAAATTCTACAAATGAAGACATTGATATGGAGGATGGTGTTGATCTGCGCCGCATTTTTGCGGTCTTCTGGCATTATGCCTGGCTTATCGCATTGGCAGGAATTCTGACCGGTCTTCTGGGCTTCTTGCTCAGCCGCGCCCAAACCCCAATCTATCAATCCACCTCTACTGTACTAATTGATACTGCCCCATCCTATCGCGCTTCTGAATATTCAATGACCATCACTTCCACCAAGCTTGCCGATACCTATATGAATATAATGAGCACCGATACAGTCATCCAGGCCGTCCAGCAACAACTCGGACTCAAGATGTCCGTGAGTGAGCTGACAGAAGCCATCTCCATTGCAAAAGTCGGAACGACCGATTTGATCAAAGTCACTGTCGAAACCACTGATGCGGAACAATCGGCGCTAATTGCCAATGCGGTTGTAGAAGAATCTGCCTTGCAAATCCAAGAAATCCAGCAGGAACGCTTTGTCCAATCCAGAACCAGCCTCGAGACTCAAATTACAGATATTGAACAACGAATAGAGGAGACCGAAAGCGAGATCGACCGAACATCGCAAGAGGATGAGCGCCTGAGTTTGGAAGCAAAACTAACCCAGTATCGCGAAATTTACGCCAACCTCATCCTCTCTTTGGAAAATTTACGCCTCTCAGAAGCCCAAAACATCACCAGCCTCGTCCCGATTCAAACAGCCACCCCCAATCCGAAACCGGTAAAGCCCGAACCCGTCAAGACGGGGGCTATAGCCGCCGTCATTGGGCTGCTGGTCACCGCCGGCGTGATATTCTTGATCGACATGTTGGATGACACCATCAAAACACCGGATGATATCACTCGCAAGTTCCATTTACCGGTCCTCGGCATAATATTTGACTCTGGCTTGGGGGAAGATCAACTTGTGACCATCGAGCAACCCCGCTCGCCCACCTCTGAAGCCTATCGCACCCTCCGCACCAACATCAATTTCTCCAGCGTGGATCGCCCTTTACACACCCTCCTGATTACCAGCTCAGGACCGAACGAAGGTAAAACAACCATCGCAAGCAACCTGGCGGTTGCCATAGCCCAAAGCGGCAAGCACGTCATCCTTGCAGATACCGACCTGCGCCTCCCCAAAACGCATGCTTACTTTGGCTTATCCAACCGTCGCGGTCTCACCACCCTCTTTACAGAATCCCTGAAAACTTTGGATACTGTCACACAAGAAACGTCCGTGAGAAATCTTGTTCTCGTCACGACCGGTGCACTCCCTCCCAACCCTGCCGAACTACTTGGTTCAAACAGGATGCAAATGATCATTGACACCATGCGGGAGAAATCTGACCTGGTTATTTTGGACACTCCGCCCGTTCTGGTGGTTGCTGATGCAGCGGTTTTAGCGCCAACTGTTGATGGCGTTCTGATTGTGGTTACACCGGGCATAACGCACGAGCGCGCCCTCGAAAGGGCAATTACGCAATTATCTCAAGTGAACGCACGCGTCTTGGGGGTCGTTTTGAACAAGGTCAAAATGCACGGCGGGCGTTATGGCTATGATTATTACTACAAGGATAACGCCAAGTATCAGAGTTATTATGGGGATGGAAAATGAAAGTTGAAAGAATAAGAGGATTCCAGAACCACACCCATATTTAGAGTCTCATCCGATGGCACCATTCTTCCATTGCTTTGTACCCCAGCACGTAGCATGTATAGGAAATCTCATAACCCCACGAAAATGATAATCATGTTGCCACTTCATTGTCCTGAAAGATCGCAACAAAAAGTATGGAGGGGTGCGATCTTTTAGTCTCATGATCGGACAGTCCGGTAGAGTGCATGCCGAATTTGGGCGCGCCAAGTGCAACAGAGGCAAGCCATTTTACTTACACACCCTGGGTAAGCATATTTGCACCATTTGCATCAGGACGAGGTTGGCAACTTTTCAATGATTATTGCTAACTATCAATTAATTATGTCCTGATACTTTTTGGCAGATAATTCACGAAAAAAGATATCGATTATTATTAGAATAAATGGAAAGTTGCTAGCCTTAATTTTTTTCCAGATAGTTGCTTGATTAGATTTGAGCTAAGAACGAACGGTAAAGTTTTATCCTGTTCCCAAAGAAAAATTTTTGACCATTACAGACTTTATATTGTTGTGAGGGTATGTATGGGTATATAGAATGAACGAAAGGTAATCATAGAAATATGTCGCAAAAACAAGATAAGAACACAAGGTTCCCTTTTATCCACCCTAATGGAATTGTTGAGCCCGGAGCGAAAATTGGGAAAGGTAGTCGCATTTGGGCATTTGTTCATATTCTTCCAGGCGCGATCATAGGTGAGGATTGTAATATTTGTGATAACGTATTTATTGAAAATGACGTTATTGTAGGAAATAGGGTTACGATAAAATGTGGCGTGCAATTATGGGACGGCGTAAGATTAGAAGATGATACGTTCGTTGGTCCTAACGTGACCTTTTCAAACGATCCTTTTCCCAGAAGTAAAATTCATCCTATTTCGTTATTAAAGACATACATAAAAGAAGGGGCGTCAATCGGTGCAAATGCTACATTGTTACCCGGAATAACGGTGGGAAAATCTGCTATGATCGGGGCTGGATCAGTAGTGACCCGGAATGTGCCACCTTTTGCGATCGTGAAAGGGAATCCCGCCAGGATCGTTGATTATGTTCAATCAGAAAAAAAGCAACCAATATCGGAGAATCAACTTCCCCAACCGGGTTCATATATCGATCTAATTGTAAATAATGTCCGTTTTTACAATTTGCCATTCATCAAAGACATGCGTGGAAATCTTTCTGTCGCAGAGTTCGGAAATGGAATGCCATTTATCCCAAGACGTTGTTTTTGGGTCTTTGACGTTCCAGGAAAAGAAGTCCGTGGCGAGCATGCTCACAAAACATTAGAGCAGTTTTTAGTGTGTGTAAAAGGGTCTTGTGCAGTTGTGGTCGACGATGGGATCAATCGCCAGGAAGTAGTGTTGGATCAACCAAATCTGGGTCTATATATACCACCTCTGGTTTGGGGCACCCAGTATAAATATTCTCAAGATAGCGTATTAATCGTTTTTGCCTCCAAAGAATATGATCGCACAGATTATATTCGTGATTATGATGAATTTATTGAATTGACAGTGAAAAAATGAACATCCCATTTCTTGATTTGAAACCTACATATCAGGAACTGAAATCAGAATTGGACGCTGCCTACCAGAGGGTCATGGAATCAGGCTGGTACATTCTGGGAGAGGAAGTTGAGAGGTTTGAACAGGACTTCGCAGAGTATTGCGGCGTTCAATACTGCATCGGGGTTGGAAATGGACTTGAGGCGTTACATATCATTTTAAGAGCTTATGAGATTGGACCTGGGGATGAAGTGATTGTCCCTGCCAACACTTATATTGCCACCTGGTTGGCAGTATCCTATGCTGGTGCTACACCGGTTCCAGTAGAACCGAATGAACATACGTTCAACCTTGATGCTAACAAAATCGAAAAGGCAATTACAAAACGAACAAAAGCAATTCTTCCCGTGCATTTATATGGTCAAACAGCGGAAATGGATGAAATAAATGAAATAGCCTTCCGCCATGGCTTAAAAGTTATTGAAGACGCAGCCCAGGCACACGGGGCGCGGTATAAAGGGAAGAAAGCTGGATCTTTGGGTCATGCGGCGGGGTGGAGTTTCTACCCCGGAAAAAACCTGGGAGCTTTTGGCGATGCCGGGGCGATCACAACCAATGATCCAGATCTGTCTGAACGGGTACGGAAGTTAAGAAACTATGGCTCAAAGGTTAAGTACATTAATGAATATAAAGGTTTCAACTCCCGTTTGGATCCTTTGCAAGCGGCATTCCTGCAGGTGAAGCTAAAACACCTGGATGAATGGAATTTGCGCAGAACAAAAATTGCTGAACTCTACCTGCAAAACCTTGACGATTTAGAGGGATTAACGCTGCCTACAATTCCTGCATGGGCGAATCCCTGCTGGCACGTGTTTGTGATACGTCATCCAAGGCGCGATAAGTTATCAAAATATTTGGCCCAAGATGGCATCGGTACACTCATTCATTATCCCATTCCGCCCCATTTACAGGATGCTTATGGCGAATTGGGGATGAGGGAAGGCTCCTTCCCAATCACAGAAGCTATCCATCAAACTGTGCTTAGCCTTCCCATAGGTCCACATCTCAATGTTGAAGATGCATATAAGGTGATTGATGCTGTTCATTCTTGTGATTTTGCGTAGATTACGACGTACTTTGTTTCTCCCCATTATTTATTTCTGGCGCCGGTGGAAATTAAAATTGACGGCCTGGGTTTACAGAGGTGAAGTTGTAATAGCAAAGAATGTCTGCATTCAACATCCAGTAGTCTATCAAGGTCGCGGAAAACTACTGATTGGCAATAATGTTTCATTGGGTTTTAATCTTGCAGGTTCATTGGGTAATCCAATCTTACTTCAGCCACGTGAGCAAAATGCGGAAATTATTCTTGGGGAAAATTGTGCAATTATGAATGGCTGTGAACTGATAGCTTGTAAAACAATAACCATTGGTAAGAATACACTAATCGGTCCATCAACAATTATTTATGATTCAGATTTTCATGGAGTATCTCCAGAACAACGGAATACACCTGGAAAGTCCGCTCCGGTTGTGATTGAAGAAAATGTATGGATTGGAGCAAGAACAATTATATTAAAGGGCGTTCATATCGGAGCAAATGCTGTCATAGCAGCTGGCTGCGTTGTATCCAACAATGTTCCAGCAGGAATGATTGTGGCAGGGAACCCAATGAGTGTCGTCGGTTCAGTCAATCAGTCAGGTCGACAAAAAACTAATGAGTGAAGAACAGTATCACCGCATTCTAAAATCGACGACAGTCATCGGTGGATCATCTGCCATAAATGTGGTTTTTAGGATTGTTCAATCCAAGGCAGCAGCGTTGTTAATCGGACCTGCTGGTGTTGGATTGATGGGATTATTTAATTCCGTCCTGTCCACGGCTAGCACGATCACAGGAATGGGGTTGGGCACGTCCGGTGTGCGTGAAATTGCTATGGCTAACAGCAGCGGGGATAAGGAACACATCAGCACAACCGTCACCACTTTCCGCTACCTGGCTTTTGGATTGGGCTTAGTCGGCTCATTGGTATTATTCCTTTTACGCCAACCGATTTCCCAGCTCACCTTTGGGAACGACCAGCAGGCAAAGGCAATTGGTTTTCTATCAATAGCCTTGTTCTTGAACATTATTTACAGTGCGCACAGTACACTGCTACGTGGAATGTCACACATTCGTGAGCTTGCCAAGATCAACATCTATGGGGGAGCGCTGGGCACCCTCGTAGGTCTACCAATCCTCTATGTTTGGAGACAAAATGGGATTATTGCATTCATCATTGGCGGCTACATTACCAGTATCATCTTCTCAGCCTGGTATGCAGGCAAGATAAGTATTGAAAAAATCCATCTCTCGCTGAAAATCTTTTGGTCGGAATCACATGGATTTTTATCTTTAGGAGCAGGGTTTATGTTGGCTAGCCTTGCATCAATGGCATCACCTTACTTGATAAAATTAATGGTAACCCGGCAATTGGGATTACAGGCAACCGGATTGGTTGAGGCTTCCAGTCAAATAGCCAGTATTTACGTAGGATTTATCCTTGGGGCGATGGGCACGGACTTTTTCCCACATCTTTCTGCTATCGCTCAGGATCGAGAAAAAGCATCCCATTTGATCAACGATCAAGTGAAAATAGGGCTTTACCTGGCTGCCCCAGGGATATTGGTAGTGTTTGCCTTGGGACCAATCCTGATCAATATTCTTTACTCCAGCCAATTTTCAGGCGCTTACGATGTCCTGCGCTGGCAATCTTTAGGCACTTTCTTGCGTGTAATATCATGGCCGCTTGGCTTTCTAATATTAGCGAAAGGGCAAATTAAGCAACTACTATTTCTTGAATTTTCGACAAATCTGATCTATTTGGGTTCAGCATGGCTGGGAATTACTCTCTGGGGAATAAATGGAATTGGTATTGCTTTCCTTGTTATGTACATTTATCATGTCTGTTTGACTACGATTTTTGCTCGAAAATTGATTGATTTTCATTGGTCAAAATCCAATCTTCAGTTGATGGGGTTTCTTTTATTAATAACGCTTACTGCATTTGGGAATTCCTTCTTTGTTCCAAAATTATGGGCTGTTGTTGTTGGCTTAATAATGACGATTTGCATGGGAGTCTTTTCACTAAAAAGCATCCGCGACCTGGTCGGCGCAGAGGCTGTAACGGCTTTGCTGCTGCGCATGCGGAATATATTTCATTTTAAAAAGAAGAAATAATGGAAAATATTCAAAGACGACCATTAATTACCTTCATGCTGATCGCTTATAACCAGGAAAGATTTATCGCAGAAGCAGTGCAAGGAGCCTTCAACCAGATTTATTCCCCGCTGGAGATCGTCCTTTCTGATGATTACTCGGCCGACCGAACTTATGAGATTATGCAGGAAATGGCAGCGAAGTACCGGGGACCACACACGATTGTTTTGAACCGCAATGATAACAACTTGGGTTTGATAGAGCACATTAATCATGTCATGGAGTTTGCAAAAGGCGAATTGATCGTTATCGCAGCAGGTGATGACATCTCATTGCCAGAGAGAGTAAAAGAAGTCTTTCAGTGTTATGAGAATAATGATAGACAGATTTGTTCTATCTACTCGCAAGTCTACAATGTAGATGAAAACGGGCAGACAATCAACATTACCAAAAATGCTCACGATCCTAATAAATTTTCCTTACGGTACCTTGCGGAAAGACAATCAGGAGTTTTGGGAGCCGCTCACACCTGGCATAGGGAGGTGTTTGATTACTTTGGTGCTATGAATCCTCTTCCGATCCATGGAGAAGACGGAATCATCCCGTTTCGATCCAGATTATTAGGGAATGTTTTTTTTATCGATAAGCCACTAGTAAAATACCGAAGCCATAATAACAACATATGGGCTCCACCAATATCAGGGTCATTATCGTCCAACTCCAAGTGGTTGCAGAAAAGATCTGGAGAAAGGCTGCTTAGTAACATCAAGATAACTCAAAATAAACTGAATGATTTAGAACTTTTTCTCAGTCGAAATCCCACAAAAAATAATCAATACTCCTTAATCAGACTTCTGCTTCAAGATAAGCTTGATCAATACAGTCTGGAAAGTAAATTTGTCCAGTCAAATCTGATAGGCCAAATAGGTGTTATTGTTGAAAGTCTCAGGCTGGGAACTCGAATAATTACACTCCTTCGATGGATATTCCAATACGACATGCCATTCCTGTTCTATTTACTAAATCAAAGAAGACGAGCTCAATTCCATAACAAGTCATAAGCTGAAATATTTCTTAAAAATCTATTCATGATTTTTTGGAGAATTTTGTAAGGATGAAACTCGATTATGATGTTATTGTTCAATTTGAGTAGAGATATTCTATTAAGAGCAACGGCTATTTGTCGTAGGAAGTCTAAGTATATATGGAATTATTCAATTGATTCGATTAATTGATTACTTAATAGTATACAAATAATAAGAAATACTAATTGACTAAATTTTCACTTTCTTCCTGGTGATAGACAATAATCTACAATTATCATAACTATGAAATCTGAACTTCCCGAACTAATTATGAGAACGAAAATATGAGAAAGAGCAGTTCTCCAAAAACAAAACAACAATATATAATTTTTCTGGCAATAATTTTCATAATCCTGTTATTAACCATTTACATTCTTGCTGATAATAGGATTATCTCTATAC
>JBAQMM010000262.1:0-2413 GCA_049302815.1 Anaerolineaceae bacterium
CACCTGGTCGGATGCCGCTCCACCGCTGACGCTGGCATAGAAGCGCCCCATGACCAACACAATGACGATAAACAGCAAGGCGGTGAATAAAACCGAACCAAGGCGCAGCGTTCGCTCGCCCAGGCCAAATTGAACCAGCCTTGCCCAGGCTTTGGTAAAGAAACTGCCAGCATCCAAGGCGGTGGGTTGGGGTTCAGGATTCTCGCCCAAACCCTGCGTGCTCAGAGGTTCCTTTTCGGGTTCCATGGCGAGATGATAACATGAGTCTGTGAATCGTGTGAGTCGGCTGCCCGGTTTTGCACACTATTACAAGCAGAGATCCCAGTTCGTTCCAGTGTCTTCAGTGCATAGCCTTCCTGTGGGAGTGCGAGGTCTATTGTCTGCTTGCGCCACAAGGGTTAGGCTAAAAGCAACATTTATTTGCAGTTTGAATATCCCGCTCCTTGGAACGCTGGGTTCATAGCTTTTGAGGAGGCTGGCGTTCTTGCGTTCCCGTAATACCGCGTGAGCTTGCCCCGCGGATAGGAAACACAAAGTCACCGATCTTTATTTTGGAGCAACTTTACTCTCAAGTAAGAATAATTGCCAGGCAATTCAAAACCTCATTAAAGACTTTCTGTCTTGATATAATCAAGCCAGACTATTTCGGAGGAATTTTATGCAGGCTCTCGTCTCTATGTTACCCAAGCCTTATGAAGAACAGGTCATTTCCTTGTGGGATGAACTGGAAAACCTGTTTGGGCTCAGGTACGTTCGCCATACTCCCATGCCGCACTTCACTTGGCAGTTAGGCGAGTCTTACCAGAGGGAAGCGGTTCCACCCATCCTTGAAAAAATGACCGCGGGATTGGAGCCTATTGACGTCTCGGTGGAAGGAGTGGACACTTTCATCAGCCAAACGCCCATCGTGTTCCTAAAGATCATTAAGGGGCCGACCCTGCTTAAGTTACACTCCCAGATTTGGCATGAATTGCTGCCTTTTACCAATGAGCCTAATTTACTGTACAGCCCGGTCTTATGGCGCCCGCATATCACCCTGGCGATGCAGGATCTGGATCGGGATCATCTCAAACCGGTGTTGGATTATCTGTTGGCAAAGCAACTGAGTTGGCGCTTTATGGTCGACCACATTTCGGTTTTTCTGCAGCAACCTGGGGGCGGCATTGTCCTGGAACATCACTTCGCGTTTGGCAGGGGTCAGGTGTATTGAGCGCTCTGTATGGCGCTCTGGACCGGGGCTTTCCTTTTAATAATCCGTTGGAACGCTAGTCCGTAAATCACAGCTCCGAACCAGCCACTGGACCGGGGCTTTCCTTTTAATAATCCGTTGGAACAGCAGCGAAGTTATGCCTGGCGCTCAGGCTGCCAGGATATGATTGAGCATGGGGACAATGCAGACTGGCTCAGACCAATCCACGACGACCGTATTTAAACCCTGCCAGGCCGCATAATCTGTCAAAGCCTCAGCCAGGGCTGAAGCCAACTCGCCGCTGGCAGGCTCACCAGGCTCGAGGAACAGCTTGAACACTTCCAGACGCTTTTCCTTGCGCCAGGCTTTGGCATCCAGGCGGCCGACCAGCCGGCCGCGGTGCAGGATTGGCAGCACAAAATAGCCGTATTTGCGTTTGGGGGCGGGGGTGTAACATTCGATCTGGTAGTCAAAGTTGAAAAGCTCACTGGCCCGGGCGCGGTCTGTCATCAGGGGGTCAAAGGGTGAAAGGATGGTGGTGCGAGTGGGCACGAGCTGGTTATTGAGCGCTTTATCCAGCATGAGCGCGTTTTCCGGGTGCACAAAGGCGGTCTTGCCGTTCATACCCTCAAGTGATACCGGCAGCAGCAAACCCTCATCCGCCAGGACGGACAGCAAGGCAGCAGTGTCCTTTTTAGGCAGGTAGAAATAAGGGGCGATCCAATCCTGGCGGGCAACCCCCAGTACTTTGACCGCCATCAAGACCTGCTCCCGCAGTGCTTGGGCGGGGGAGGGGATTTGGGTGTCGTCCCAAGCCGGCAGGACCCGTTCGCGCAGGTCATACACGCGTTGGAAGCCCTGACGCCTGGCAATCATGAGGTCGCCGCGGTAATACAGGTATTCCAGCGCTACTTTTTCGACCTTCCAATCCCACCAGGCGCCCCGGGATTCTTTGCTCTTAAAGTCAGCGGATTTGACCGCGCCATTCGCACGGATATACGCAAGAATCTCTTCCACAATGATCTGGTGTTCTTCACCCCACTGCTGTATGTTTTTCCACCCCATGAACTTTTGCTGCATCAGGCTGCGGTAGATCGGATAATCCGCGATAGGCAGGTAGCAGGCGGCGTGCGCAAGGTATTCGAACAGGGCGCCTTCTGCGTGCAGTTCGTCCAGCCAGCGCGGGTTGAAGCTGCCTAGACGCGACCACAGGATGTGTAGGTG
>JBAQMM010000263.1:0-11220 GCA_049302815.1 Anaerolineaceae bacterium
CGAGGCGCCTGTAGGAGTTGGCGCTTGGGTTGGTGAATGCCATCACGGCCGGGGCATGCCCCAGCAGCCCGCCGATGTACTGCAGGGCGGTCTGGCTCAGCAGGGAGAGCCCCTGGGGGTCGTAAAACAGGTTGACCTGATCCTTATGCAGCATTTGGTGGTAGTGAGTGCTGTTGCCCGCCAGCCCAAACACCGGCTTGGGAAGGAAGGTGGCGGTCTTTCCGGCGCGCATCGCCACCATCTTGACCGCGTACTTGATCAGGACGGCAGCATCCCCGGCGGCGGTGATGCCCAACAGGGGTGTTTCGATCTCGGACTGACCCGGTCCGCCGACCTCGTGGTGGTGGTATTTGACCGGAATGCCCATTTTCGCGAGTGTCACCACGATCTCATCGCGGATCTGAAAGTAATTGTCGCAGGGCGGGGCGGCATGGTAGCCTTGGTTGTCGGGCAGGCTGTAACCGCTGGCGTTGACGAGCGAACCCCAGTTGGCTTCTCCGGACTCGATTTGGCAGAGCGTCAGGGCACTGGAATTTTTGAGCGTGATCTGGTCGAAAATGTAGAATTCAAACTCCGGGCCCCACAGGCTCTTATCGGCAATGCCCGAGGCGATCATATTGGCTTCGGCGCGGCGCACCATCTCGCGCGGGTCAAAAGGATAGCGTTCCTTGGTATCCGCCTCAAAGATCCCGCATAGGAATGCCAGCGTGGGCGCCTGGTGAAAAGGGTCCCTGAAGGCAGTGTTGAGGTCGGGGATGAGCACCATGTCGCCGGCGTGCACATGCTTGAAACCGACGGAGGAGCCGTCAAAGCCGACGCCCTGGGTCATGATCCTGGGGGTAAATTCGCGCGCATCGAGGGTGAGGTGGTGCATGCGCCCCCACAGATCGCTGTAAACCAGGTCGACCAGCTGAATGCCTTCCCGCCGGACGAATTCGGATGCTTCCTTGAAATCAGTGAACATATCTTCTCCCTTTTTCTGTGCTGAGGTGCAAGCGGTTTCAGGTTGCATTGCACCACCGCATTTATTGTATCAAGAAGTAGAGGATTGGGGGATGGCGGCCTCATTCGGCAATGAAGGCAATGGTGTAGGGCATATATGTAGAGGGCAAAGTGTTGTAAATGTCGAACGAGAGAAGCGGTAATTCTTGTTTATAACAAGTTAAAGCCTAAAACTTCAGCAATTCTCATTTTGAATAAGACTATGGCAATCATATTTCGTAAAACAGGCAAAAACTCAACAGAAGTGGGAACCCAAGCCTATTTTAGTTCAGCTTTTAACCCATTGATGGGAAATTTGCGCTCCCAAAATGCCATAATGAGAATTGCTGCTAAAACTTCGGGCCAAGTTGGCCCGTCCCGTCACGGTACAAATATCCAAAAGCAGAGGACAAGGCATAAACTTTATCCTCTGCTTTTTTGTGACTACAAACCCGCATAAATACAGGCTTTCTGATGTGTTAATCCGTGACGGTGCGCCCCTTGTTCTACCTGTACTCCCCCCTCTTTGCGTCCGCCGCACGTTGCACCTGTCACCATCTCTATTATCTCAGTAAAGTCGGTCACTTCCTGGTCAGTTCTTCTACGTTGGCTGTGTCTACGCGGCGATATACTCGTCCTGCGGCACGCCATCATCACACCCCGTTGGCAGAAAAACCCGCAAAAAAACCGGACCCGGTCCGGTTATCCCCCCGTAAAAAACCTCTGGAATACCCTCCGCCCTACCCCGTCAGCGGTTGATTTTCCAACTTGCCCAAATTGCTGAAACCCTGCCGCTGCCCGCGCTGGATCTTCCAAAATTGTGCGTATTTACTGATCTGCCAGCCCATTTGCCGCTCTGGCAGCTCAAACGCGTGCTTGTCAAACTCGTAATAGCTAAAAACTTCCTCAAACTCCTTGAAAATTCGCTCCTCGGTCAAGCCCATTTGCTCTAATGGGTACTCATGCCGGCTCTGATAATGGCGCTGGGCATGCGTCTGCTCTTTTACAACCGCTTTAAATTTTGCCGGATATGCGAGCGCGAGCCAGGCATACAAACTCTCGACGATTTCATCGGGATGCTCCACCAGGTCATCATACTTAATGAAATGACACAGGTCGGGCTTGTCCTTGAAAAACTCCACCGGGTAGAAATAGTAATACTTCATCAGTTGGATGTATTCCTCGGTGAAGGGGTAGCGCTCCAGTGGATCACAGAAAGTATTGATCCCGATCGACATGGAGTCGAGCATGGACGGCATAGCTTCAAAGGGGTTGCGCACCAACTTGATAAAACGTGCGTCCGGGAACTCCTTCGACAGCGCCGCGATCCGCGAGGAGTATGAGGGGTTCTTGGAAAGCAAGACCTTGTCGCCGCCGTGGGCGTAGAGGTGTTTCTGAACCATGCGGCGGTAGAAACGCATGATCTTGCGCCGTTTCTTCTCCGGGATGTCGCGGTCAAAGTAGAAATAAGGGAAAACCTCGTCCATGAAGGGATACAGGTTGAAGAGGGTTTCGCTGGTCCAGTTATGGATCATGATGTGCTCATCCTCTTCCGCTTCCTCGATCTTGATGGTGTGGGCGACCTGCGCCTTGCCTTCCCTGAAACGCTTGTTCAGCGCCTTGGCTAAGAAACTTACCGGGTGCCCGACCGCTCTGCCAACCTTGCCGAAGAACCAGATGATCTTGCGCTGGGTGATGGAGGGAGCGAGCGCCAGCTCCCACACGGTGAAGGCGGTGAAGGTCTCCTTGTCCTTAAACATCAGCCGGTGCAGGAAGGTGGTGCCGCTGCGGGGGTTGCCAATGATGAAGACGGGCTGCCTGACCTCCTGATTGTGATAGCGCGGGAAAAATATCTCATCCAGAAGGAAGAAAACGCGGTTGATCAGTTCAACCAGGATGTAAATGAGGTTGAAGAAGAACAAAAAGAAAAACCGTTTGGGGGTCAGGCGATAATGCGTCCCCTTAGCTTGAAAGAAAGCCCGAAAATTGTAGCGCAGGTAAGCCGCGAAGTCAAAATACATAGGATTTGTTTCACCTGTCCAGTTGTTTTATTGATTACAACAAAACAATTATTCCTTTTTGGAAGGAAATCTGAGACTTTTATTTTTTTCCAAGGAATTTATCAAATTCGGCTTGATTGATTCTTGAGGGAAGAACTCCGTTACCGATAACAGTCGCTATGAATGTCATTTCTGCAACTTCCTCTAAATATTGCGCGTTTGCATAGGCGTTGTTAATATCAGGATCAACAACAATCACTCCATGTTTCTCCATTAGAACCGCATTGTGATCTTTGAGAAATGGAACGATGGACTGAGCCAATTCCATGGTTCCCGGACATTGGTAAGGGGCAACTGGGGCTGTTTGGCCATAGGTTAATGCTTCAAACACAACTGGTTCTAGCGGGATTCCCTGAATTGCAAATGCTGTTGCATATTTAGAATGCGTGTGGACAACTCCATTTACGTCTGGTCTAGCCTTATATACATTTAGATGCATTAATGTTTCGCTAGTGGGTTTCACATTTTTAATATTCTCAATAATATTACCCTCTAAGTCCACAACCAGAATATGATCGGGAGTGAGATCTTTTCTACCGATCTGTGAGGGTGTGATTACAATGTATCCACTTTCAACATCTCTGATACTGAAATTTCCGGACCCGGGTTTACATAAACCTGACGATTCAGCATCTTTTGCTATTTTTACCAAAATTTCTTTCTTTTCTTCTAACATCTTAAGCTCCTTTGATTATTATTACATTCTAAATTTTACAATAATTCATAAGCAATGATTGGAATTAAAGTATTTACGTCAAATACATCGATAGTGTAGATTGAACTTCAGGTAAAGGCAGAAGATAGAGCTCCTTCATAAATTTTTCATCTTGTACTGTTTCAATGATTTTTTTCAAGGTAGGGACTTGATCTTCAGCATCATTCAATGCCATCGTAATGACAAATAATGCTTCTACTGTATTATCTGAATTACCCATTTCATTAAAAATAACTGGTGACTTAAGCCTCAATATACAAAGACCTGCTTTATTGACGTGAATTGGATCAGTATGTGGAATGGCAACGTTTACTGGCGTTGGAAGTCCAGTTGGTGCAATCAATTCTCTCTCTACACATGCTTGATAAAAAGCTTCCTTGACATAACCTTCAGCTAACAGTTTATCGCAAGTATCTTTAATTGCATTTTCCCAAGTTTTGGGATTGCTCTCGATAACAAAAAAGTCCATTCAAACCTCCAAGGATTTAAGTTTCGCAGAAAATCTTTCTCAAGGGATAAGGACAATTTTCATCGCTTTACCAGCTTGGACTAATTTGATCGCTTCACTTATTTTTTCTAAGGGCATAACTGAAGTAATATATTTCTTAGCGTTAAATTTTCCTGAAACAATTAGATCAAAAGCCTTTTTACATTGCACGCTAGAAGCTCCATAATGACCATATATCCAAAGATTATTATAGTGGATATGATTCGAATCAATATTGGTCATTGCACCTCTAGCAACACCCCCAAAAAACACAACAATTCCACCTGGAGCACACATATATATTGCTTGTTCCTGAGACTTTGTAGAAGGATTCGCTGATATAACCTTGTTAGCCCCTTCTCCATGAGTTATTTCCTTTACAAGTTTTATCGGATCTTCTTTACTACTATTAATTATATGATCGACCCCAAATTTCAAAGATTCCTGAAGCCGATTATCATTCAACTCTATCATAATGACTTGTTTTGCCCCCCGTAACTTTGCTAATTCAGCATGGAAACATCCGATAGGGCCTGCACCTATAATTACAACTGTGTCACTTAGAGTAACATTAATATTTTCTTGACATGCATAAACGGATGACAGGGGTTCAGCTAAAGTCGCATTTACCATGTCAAACCCCTCAGGAATTCCCCATATATTGCCCCCATCTATCCCCCACTTGGGTATTGGCATATATTCAGCAAATCCACCCTGTATATCAGTGTACATTCTGGGGTTTTTGCACATATTAGTTTTTCCTGCCCGACAAGCTTCACATCGAAAGCATGGAATTCCAGGATACACATAAACCCTATCGCCAATATGGTAATCCGTGACTTCTGAACCAACTTCATCGATGATGCCTACATGTTCATGACCAAGAATTACCGGGTAATGACCTTTTTGAGAATCCGTTGTTAGATTACGAACATCGGAACCGCACAACCCGATAGCCTCAACCTTTAATATCAATCCATCTTTATCACACTTTGGCTTAGGGTAGTCTTCTATCCTGATATCATTTGGCCCATACATTAATGCTGCTTTCATAATCATTGCTCTCCTAATTTGCGTTCATTCGCATAATTGGTCTAAAACTATATATTAATAAATCTCCATTATGGAAACAAAACCACCTTTATCGCGTTCTTATTCTTTACCAATGTAAAGCCTTTTTCCCATTCGCTTAGTGGTAATCTGTTACTAATTAATTCTGCAAAATGGATTTTTCCTTCCTCTGCTAACTTCAGAGATTTACCCCAAGAAATAGGTGTTGTACTTCGGGCTCCAATAAGATTTAATTCCCGGGTAACAAATACATCATTATAATGGAGTGAAATCTCATCGGAATTGGAATGTAAGACACCTAAACAAATATAATGACCTCTGCTTTTTAACGATTCTATACATGTTTGAATAGAGGTTGAGTTCCCAGAACAGTCAATTGCAAAATCTACACCTTGTTTATTGGTTATAGACATTATTTTTGTAATTACATCCTCTTCTGAAGAATTTATTATGTAGGGGATCTGTAATTTATCTTTAGCTAAGTGTAACCTAGGCATACTATGTGAAGTGCCGGCTAGGATTACAGTAGCACCACTGAGTTTTGCCAACTGTGCACTGAATAATCCAATTGGACCAGGTCCAGAAACGAGGACATGATGCATTGGTCGAATTTCCACCATATCCAGAAGTGCGTGTACAGCACAGGTAAGGGGTTCTAAAAGGGCAGCTTCTTCGAAGCTGAGATTTTCAGGAATTTTGTGAACGCTTCTTTCAGAAGCTAGCACATATTCTGCAAAAAAACCATTCGCTGACGAACCAAGCCCCTTTCTTTTTTTACAGTTGTTATATTCACCTTTTAAGCATGAATCACACTCAAAGCATACTTCTTGCGTCGTCTCTGCAACAACCCGGTCTCCCGGTTTAACATGTTTTACTCCCTTTCCTACGCTTTCAACAATACCAGAACCTTCATGTCCCAATACAATTGGAAGATCCATTCGCGAGTAAGCCAATTCGTTGTCTGACAACCAGTACATTATATCTGAACTGCATATGCTAGCTGCCATAACTTTAATCTTTACTTGGTCAAACTCGCAAACTGGATCTTCAATGTCTTGGAGCCGAATATTGCCAGAACCAGCTTGATACTTAATTACAGCTTTGATTTGATTTCCTTTTTCAAAGGTCGTAAAAATTGATCACTTCAAAATCTGTTTCTCGTGCGGTACTAAAAACAACGTATTTCGTTTTTAACTACCTCACCACGAGCATGGGATTCGAGAGCGTCTATACAATGATCAAGCGAGTATGTACCACCAACAAAAACATCCTCACTAATGTAACCTCTTTCTATCAACCGGAAAGCTTGTTCTACATATCGAGGAGTTGTATGGAAGAGACCTTTTACTGTGATCTGATCATAATGCAACAGACGGGTATCAATAGTGATTGTGGTACCGGACTTGCATCCACCGAACTCCATTACCGTTCCGCCTTTGCGCACCATATACAAGTTCTTTTCCCACATCTCTGGCAAACCTGTGGCATCAATCGCGATGTCCACTCCGCGCCCATCAGGAGTAAGCTCCCGAACAGCACGTACTTGATCGTCAACTTTAGAAACCTCTATTGTAGCGTCTGCTCCTAGTTGTTTTGCAAACTCTAATCTTTTAGGATTAAGATCAGAAATAATGGTATATGCCCCCCGAAGTTTTGCTACTTTAAGATTCATCAATCCGAGAGGGCCTGCACCATTGATAACTACTATGTCCATCAATTGAACGTTAGCTTCATTTATACAATAAACCGCACAACTCAGGGGCTCTAACAAAGCAGCGGATCTGTAAGAAATATTATCAGGTAATAGAAAAACATTTTGTTTAACGATCTCGGCTGGCAACAGACGATATTCAGCCCAAGAACCATCTGAAAAAACTAGATTCTCGCACATACTATGCTGTCCAACGCGGCAGAAGTAACAAGAATTACAGGGGGCAGAATTATGGGTCGCAATACGATCACCAACTTTGAATTTCGTAACTCCTTCGCCAACTTCTGCAACTATTCCTGAGCTCTCATGTCCAAACCTTCTTACTTCCCCTTCTTTAAAAGAAGGGTAACCTCTTCTGTATTGTTTCAGTTCTGTGCCGCATGTTAATGCAGATATATTCTGCATCACTATTTCTCCAGGCCCAGCCTTGGGTTTTGGAACATCCACCACTCTTACGTCACCAATGCCATAGTACATCGCTGCTTTCATGCTTATATGCCTCCAAAGATATTCTAAAAACGATCGATTAAATTATCAGGACAACCACGTCAACCCTTTGTTTATTAATTACCACGCAACCTTACCAAATAGCGAAGCAATAAGGAGCGACCATGGATTTCCAAACATAGCATCTGTGGCAAGGCCAGTTATTTGCATACCTGCTCCTTGCATCATGATTGTAGCGGAAGGAGCGACGGCATCGGCAATTACCATAGTTAAAGCTGTGTATATGGATACTACAATAACTGTGCGTAACAGATTTCCTTTACTTGTCAGAGCACCAAATACAGCACTGTAACAAATCGCCATCAACATCCCAACCGGGAAGTAACTAATGTTGGGTAAGATAAATGCCAGTGCTATCGTTATGGGAATGCAAATGACGGTTGCCGTAATAACACTAGGATCTCCCAAACCAAGCGCCACATCCATGCCTACGTGAATGTCTGCATCTTCGCCAACTCTCCCTTTTAAGGTTTTCTGAACAGCAACACTTATCGGTGAAAGCCCTTCCATCAAAACGCCAACCATTTTTGGCAGTAATAACATAACCCCAGCGATACCCACTCCCATGGACAGTACTGTGGAATAGGGTTGTTTGGTGAGTACTCCTAGAAAGCTACCAACAACCAGGCCTATGATAATCGGATCGCCCCAGTTTCCGATTTTTTGATTAATTTTTTCGACGCTAAGGTTGACCTTATTCAAACCTGGGATGAGGTCAATTAACTTATTGAGTGCCCACATAACCGGCCAGGTCCACGCCAAGAAGGTAAAAGTCGAACAAGTTGTACCTTCAAGCCCGAAGTATTCCTGCCATGATTTCGCAATTTTGTCAGCAAAAAACAAAGTCAGTGCCGACAACACCAAAACAATGCCTAAGCCGAACCAAAAACTCCCGGTAAGATAATATGCCATCGCAGCAGGAATCAAAAAATGAATATAATTCCAAATGTCAACATTCATAGTCTTTGTCCACTTTAAGCGAATAAAGAGAAGGTTAATCGCGATTCCAAGCGGAATAGCTAATGCTGCAAAAGGTACTGCCCATGATGCACCGCCAACTGCGGGCCAACCAACATCTACAGTTGTAAAACCTGAACCCAATGATTTGTAATATTCAACCGCAGGTGTAATGGTAGTATTCAAGTAGCCAACCACAAGGTTCAACCCAGCGAAGCCAATACCTACGGTTAAGCCTGCCTTGAGTGCTTGAGAAAACTTCATCTTGAAAATCAGACCTATAATCATAATCATGATGGGCAAGATTACAACAGCCCCCATGTTCAAAATACCTTGAACAATCTCTAACAGTTTATCCATGACAATCTCCTTTTTAATTAAGTTTCTGAATAATCATATAAAATGTATTTCTCACATTTCATATTGGCGTTCACTTCCTTAGCGGATAATCTCGTTCACAAGAGTCGGTACAAAATATATTTATCTACATTCGGCCTCCTTATCTTTCTTTTCCTGTTGAACCTCTTTGATCAATCCCAATAAATCTTTCTTGAGTTTGGGAACATTTATGCCAGCAATTAACCCAAATATGCTCATATATGGTTTGCGAAGTTTCCCTTTGTAATTATTAGTGCACAAGACGATATCTACACTGTCTTGTTTAGATTCAATTTCTTGCATACTTGATTTGAAGATCTCAACATCTATACCTTCATCTTTACATATACACTTAACCTCTTCTGCAGCTACCGATGAAGTAGCAATCCCACTTCCGCACGCAATTAGTAATCTTACAGAGTTTGACATAATACCTTTCTTCCTCAGATCGAACTGGCTATGATGTTTGAAACATTAAATCAACAGCTAAGAAATCGTATACTTTCAGGCGGGCATTATAGGATTAAGTAATCCGTCATAAGTTTTTAGAAACCCTGATGCATAATCAGGAAGCGAATTGTTCTGGGCTGATATGATCTTTTCTGCTGAACTCACCGTGTTGTCGATATCGTCTTCGATGTTTGATCCCGATCTAACAATAGCTTTCTTACATAACAATCACTCTTTCCTTTGAAGGCCTAAAACCTTTTTCGATCATACGCAAAGAACAGTCGTCCCAGCTTTTTGAATGCTGTCTTTGACCTGTTCGCTTAAAGCATTATCTGTTACAAAATAGCTAATCTGATTAAATGGTACAGCTATAATTTTCCCGGTTTTTCCTATCTTTGAAGTATCTGCACACAGGATTGTTTCGCGTGAATTTTTGATCAAAATGTTTTTCACTATTTTTTCATCATAGTCCAGTACGGTAATACCACGTTCGGGAGATACATATCGACAGGAAATAAAGGCTTTATCAAAAAATAAACAGCTAAGTAGTTCTATTTGCTGTGAGCCGGATAAAATCAAGTGATCAAAATCTACTTCACCGGAAACTATTTGAATATTCAATTTATGGCTACTACTTAATGCAGATATAACCACAGCAATGGAATTTGTGATTATGGTGATATTTTTAGCCGTGATGTTTTCCACCATCATGTTGATCGTTGATCCAGTATCTAGAAAAATTGTGTCTCCATCCTGGATTAACTCAGCTGCCCGTTGAGCAATTCGTCGCTTTTCCTCTTCATGTATCGTTTGCCGTTCTTTAAAAAAAGGGGTCCTAATCCGAATTACTTCACCATCCGTTTCGATGAAAGCACCACCGTGCGTCCTTTTTATTGATTCATCTTTGACGAGTGCATTGAAATCTCTCTTAATTGTAGAATCAGAGACACCAAGCTTGCGCGCCAAATTTGAGACACTCTCATGACCATTATTCTTAAGCTCGGTCAAAATAAACTCTCTGCGAGTCTCCACCTTACTTTTTGTTTGTTTTTCTTGTTCGGGCAAATCCATTTTTGTATCCATAGTTTGAAAACTTTGCTAGTATATAAGTTACATCCATAAATCTGCTAAGCCATCAAAAAACTTTTAAATACACTATCCGGAAAAAATTTTAGAACGATATCGTCCATTTATATCTTTTAATAAGCTAATTCGTTTATTTTACTTACGTAATCGCCAGTTGTCAATGGTAATTATGAATGAAATCGTTCTTTTTTTGTGATTTTATCCTTTAAATCCTTTTTTGGGTGGTATGATCATCTACAGGTTTTACAATGCTTTTTTGTAGTACTGTTCTTAGTAACATCATGGTCAATATTGGAGACGGAGCAATCCAGAAATAGTCAGCAGTATCTACGACGTGAACTAAAGAGTTTTAACCAATTACCTGTTTTGTTCAATCAGTCTATTGGGTGTTTGTCAGATAGGAATATTGAGGCAATGCTTGCCAGAATTTCCAAAGAGCTTTTCCATGTTGAGAATTACGACTTTTCCCACACGACTTTTCCCCACCGACTTTTCCCCCAATCTCAATCTCTTGACGGAATGTTCTCTTCTTGAGTAAAATAGATAAGTTTAAGTTCAAGGATGCCCACAATGATCCTACCCGGTTTGGTTGACGTACATGTTCACCTACGCACGCCCGGCGGCGAACATAAAGAGGATTTTCGCACCGGCTCCGCAGCTGCCCTGGCGGGAGGCTTCACCCTTCTCCTCGCCATGCCAAACACCCAACCACCCCTGGTGACGCTTGACCAATGGCGCATCGCACAGACCAGAGCCCAAAACGAGAGTCTGTGCGATGTTTTTTTATACGCCGGCGCCTCCGCCGACTACCTGGACC
>JBAQMM010000264.1:0-4283 GCA_049302815.1 Anaerolineaceae bacterium
GGCAGACTCAGCCTGCGGGTACTGGGCGGATCAGAACAGCCAGTGGTGCTGGCGCGGTCGGCGGAAGGCAGGTACCTTCTGATTGGCGGTTCAATGGCACCCACCAGCCTGGCGGACCAGGTCGGGAAGACCCTGCCACCCTTTACGCGCGAATTAGACTTCCTGGTCATCCCAGCCTGCGGAAAAGCCGATGTCTCCGGGTTGTTTGGACTTTCAGACGAGTTTCGCATCGGGCAGGTTTTGTGGGCGTGCGACCCGGAGCGGATCCAGACCACCCGGCGCCTTTATCAATCCTTCCAAGAGGCGCAGGTACCGCAAAGGCGGCTAACATCTGCCGATGCGCTGATGCTCGGCACGAACGCGGAAGCGCAGTTCAACCTGTCCGAGGATCATCTGGCTGCCATGCTGATCAGCCAGGACGATTTCCATGCTCAGGTTCTTTTTGAAAATACTGCCGGCGCGTCCGAGAAACACCTGGAATTATTGATCCTGCCGGGCGCTGCCGCGTCCGAGCCGGCTTCCGCCAGCACAGCTCTGCAGGCTCAAATCGCCATTTTCACGTCCCATGTTCCCGAGGGTCTGCCCAACCGGCTTTCGACACACTACCTGCCTGTTCAGGCAGCCGATTATACCTGGACCGAAGCCAGCAGCGATGGCAGACAAATTTGGCTTAACAGGTTAAAATAAACAACAATTGCACTAAAAAATGTCTCATACTAAGCCCGAGCTGTGATAAACTAATACTGATACTGTATTCAATTGTATTCCACGACCATCCAGCGAAAAAGAGTGAGAAATGGCAATACAGATTACCAACCAGGCAGACTACGCTTTGAGATCCATGTTGTATATTGCAAGGCATGGGAACAACAAACTGACCCCCTCCAACGTCATTGCTGAAGAGATGCAAATCTCCAGGATATTCCTTTCCAGGATCAATTCCCAACTCGTGAATGCCGGTTTGATTAAGACCAGGCGCGGCGCGCGGGGCGGGATCATCCTGGCAAAAAGCCCTGCGGATATTTCTGTTTACGACATCGTTTCAACCATTGACGGGCAAATCACCCTGATCCACTGCACGAACGATCCGGAGAGTTGCCCCCTGGCAGACAGCTGTCCATACCTGCTTTTCTGGAAAGAGACTGAAGAGGGACTGATCTTGAAAATGAAACAGACCTCTCTTCAAGATATACTTGATCGAGAAGTGCCTGCCACTAATTGAACAATCCCTTCCTCGGATAGCCCTTTGATATTGGATTCTGCCAGTTAATTATGCCTGAGCGTCTCTCCAGCCGAACCAAAATTGAGATCGCGCTTTTTACTGTCATCCGGACGGCGATAAATTCCGGCTATCGGATGATTTACCCGCTGCTACCGATGTTTGCCACCGGCATGGGCGTTCAGCTTTCGGATTTGAGTATCGCTTTCTCGATTCGTTCCATCCAGGGAGTCTTCAGCCCTTTTATCGCGGCGTTGGCGGATGCCCGCGGACGTAAAAACGGTATGCTGCTGGGGATGGCTCTGTTCTTTCTTGGCTGCGGGATAACGGCGGTATGGCAGGATTTCACCAGCTTTGTGGTGGGCACAGCGGTGCTGTCAATTGGAAACGGCATCTTTATCCCTTCCATGCAGTCCTATCTGAGCGATCACGTCCCCTACGAGAGGCGGGGAACGGTGCTTTCCATCACCGAGCTGAGTTGGTCATTGGGATTTATCCTTGGCGTGCCCTTGTTGGGCTCCTTATTGGTCAATCATAACTGGGTGGCACCCTATTTCGCGCTGACCATCACCGGGCTGATTTTGCTGATCGCGCTGTGGAAGATTGTGCCTTCCGAAACGCCTGACCGCGCGCAAGCTCAACCACTGCTGCAAAACTTGCACAAGAGCCTGTCCTATTTCCCTGTGCTGGCAGGAGCGGCAGTGGGTGTTCTCTTTACCGGCGCCAATGAAATGATCAACCTGGTGTTTGCCGTTTGGATCAAGGACAGTTTTGGATTGGAATTTGCCACCATGGCAATCGCCTCGATAGTAATCGGGAGTTCTGAGTTGGTTTCAGAACTGCTTTCAGCCTTTGTGCTGGACAAGATCGGCAAACAACGCGCCATTATCATTTCGCTGATACTCAACAGCCTCTCCGCAATTCTGCTTCCGCTGGCGGTGCATTCACTGACTTTGGCTTTACTCGGACTGGCGCTGTTTTACATTACCTTTGAGTTTGCCCTGATCAGCCTGATGACTAACATGAGCGAAGTGTTCCCTTCCGCCCGTGCCACTGTAATGGCTGTGACCATCTCAACCTTTTCGTTGGGTCGGCTGATCGGTTCGCTTTTCGGGACTGATCTTTATCAGATTAGTTTTTGGGCTGTTTGTTTGGCAACGGTCGCGCTGAATTCGCTTGCGTTGATTTTTGTTCGCCATATCCGCATCGAGTTGCAATCCGTCCCGACCAAACAGCTTAAATAACATTAAAACGTAAGCTGATACAGCCTGCTGCACCAGCAATGAAGAATATTTGTCTCACAGTTCAATTGGATAGATAAACAAGGTAAGATTCTTCGCTTCGCTCGAGAATGACAGAATCTGCTTCATAAACGAACAGCAACATCGCTTATACTTCAGATATTCGATTTCACATGGGAGATACAACCGATGGATAAATTTATCGTTGTGGCTGGTAACATCGGAGCGGGTAAGTCCACCCTGGTTCAATTGCTAAGCGATCGTCTGAATTTTCAGCCTTTTTTTGAACCCGTCAATGATAATCCTTATCTGGAAGATTTTTATCGTGACATGGAAACCTGGTCTTTTCATTCTCAACTGTACTTCCTGACCCGCCGGCTGCGCATTCACAAACAACTATTGGAAGCCGAAGGTTCCGTCATTCAGGATCGCAGCGTCTATGAGGATGCCGAGATTTTTGCCCGCAATCTATATCTGCAAGGGGATATCAGCACACGGGATTATGGAGTTTATCAGGACTTGTATCAAATTCTGATCTCTTTGCTACCCCCTCCCGATCTGATTGTGTATCTACGCGCGTCTGTGAATACTTTGCTCGCCCGCATTGCCAATCGGGGGCGTGGATATGAAGCCGGAATTTCCAGAACTTATCTCGCACGCCTGAATGATCTTTATGAAGAATGGATCAGATCATTTGCCCAATGCCCAGTATTGATCATTCCCAGCGATGACCTCAACCTGGTTTCAAGCGACGTCCACATTCAGCAGGTGGTGCAGCTGGTTCAGGATAAAATCATGGGCAAAACCGAGATGACTCTATAAATTTGTCTACAATCATCAGGCATCCAAATCAATTCTATCAATTAACTAAAAATAAGCTTATCAAATGACCACCAAAGGGAAGTTCACTCTTTTGAATTTCTCTTTTCTTTGTTTAGAGAATCTCTTAACCTATGAAATGTTAATTAAGTAGTAATCATAGTAGGGGCTGTACATAGGGGGATAACCTCTGATGCGTGTGCCGAATATGCCTTGAGACAGTCGGTAAAACGTCCTTTTATCGAGGAAACTTTGCTTAAGTTGAAAACAAAAAGAATCGAATTCTTTCCACAGGTCTGTGTGGATAAAAAATCAAATGAATCAGAAAATGGGGAGTAGCTTCTTCTAAGTAAATTTTTTCTGAGAATTAATCGGAAATTTATCCAGAGACTTTTCGCAGATTCTTAGAATATTTGAACGAGTTATTCACATTTTAAGCCAGTTATCCACAGAAAAAGGGCTCTTATCCACAGGCTTGGGGATAATCGTATTTGGGCGTCAGTATGCCGACATGGCTCCGCCTCTTATCCACAGGCTTGGGGATAATCGACAGTGATGAAAAAAATTAAAGACCATATTCAGCTTTCCAATTTTCCAGGACGGTTTCAATCTGATCAATAAAATGATCCAGCTGACTGATCTGTTCGACCTTGTTTTTGGGCTTAATTTCGAGCTGATCCAGAAAACCGATCCAGGCTTCCTGCTGACTTTTGTCACTTTCCAGGAATTGGGCTGATTGCCGCCAGGTTTCAATCATTGGCCAAAAAGCCGCGTGGGCTGTGCCACTCTCAACCATCGTGTCACAGCTATTGATAAAGTAGGCTTTTCGGGCGGTATTCAAGTTGGGCGGGCAGTTGGGTGTTTTGCTGGCGGTCACCAGGGCATTTTCCCAGGCGGATCGCCAGTCTCGATAGGTCTCCTGCGTGGTAGCGCCGTTTCCGATCAATCTGACCAGTTCTCCGGTCAGTTCCAGCTTGTCGAGCGCTTCCGCCCGGGCGGGGAAG
>JBAQMM010000265.1:0-13827 GCA_049302815.1 Anaerolineaceae bacterium
AGGAGTGTTCCCCTGTCTCAACAAACCGCTCGCGTTCCTTCTTGTCTTCCTCCATGGGTTGATTCCCTCCTATTGAATCACATTTTCCCGGTATGGTCAATTCTGAATTCGTTTTTCAACACCCTCACCGAATAACTTGACAGTAAAGCTCTTCAATAACATTAATGGTTTATAATAAAATCAGACAACAGGTTTTGAATGCTGAGCATGTTTTGGCGGATTTAATGACCTGATTGCTTCACTAACTTTGTGGATGTCAACATTTCTGCGTTATTATCGGGTTGCTGGCAAGGGGAGAGCAACCTGAAGCATTTCAAAACCCCTGTCCTAGATAATTAATCCTTGCATGGTTGCTGCACAGGCATTCCAGTGGCAGCAGTAAGCGTTGGTCTGATGACCAATCCGTGTTACATGACAATAAATCACCGCTGATGAGAGCTTCTCCTGTTTGAAGCCAGCACTTGTCAGCACTTGTAACGGAGGAAATAAATCATGTTTGAAAAGATTTTACTACCGTTGGACGGATCTGCCCTCGCAGAGCGAAGCATTCCCCACGCAATTGAATTCGCACGCATTTTCAAGAGCAAAATCCTGCTTCTGCGGGTGCTGGAACCAGTAATTAGTGAAGAATGCTCCCAACCTGCGGAACCATTGCAGTGGCAATTGCTTAAAGCTAAAACCGATCTATACATGCACGATGTCGCTAACCAGATCCGGCAGGCTCTCAATCTGCCACAACTTGAGGACGAGACAGACGGCACTGATCGCGTGACAGTGAACATTTTGGAGGGTAAAATCGCTGAAAACATTGTCGATTTTGCTCAAAAAGAAGCCATTGACCTGCTCGTGATCAGTTCACATGGGTCTGGCGGTTTGAGCCGCTGGAATCTGAATAGTGTAGTTTCCAAGGTTGTCAACCTGATTTATACTCCTGTGTTGATCATTCGTGGTTACCAGGTGGAGAGTGTAGAGACTACCCATCTTCGTTATGAACGCATTCTCATCCCGATTGATTGTTCCCGCCGTTCAGAATACTCCCTTAATGCAGCCATTGCCTTCGCACAAAATAGCCAATCCCACCTGATACTAACCTCGGTCATTAAGCCTCCAGATATCCCCACTATCGAACCATTCAACCAGGAATTGCAACATTTGAGTGATCAATTCTTGGAACTCACACATAAGGCATTGAATTACTACCTGAACGAATTGTCTCAAAGGACCGCAGTGGATAATGAAATCCGCATCATAGAACATCCCAGCATCCTCCAAGCCATTTTGCAGCTGGCTAAAGATGAAAATGTCGATCTGATAATATCTTGCGCCCATGGACATACCGGTGACACAAGTTGGCCTTTCGGAACTATTGCGCGCAGTCTCATAGAATATTGCACTAAACCTGTTCTTGTCATCCAAGATCTACCCCGTTCGCAGGTCACACCATCTGAAGCAGCTCAAGCCGCTGAAAGAACCAGGAGCCGTGAATAATGTCGGAGAATATTACTGCAGAGATAAACGGCACCCCCCAACCCTCATCCTCCCAAATATTTGCTAGATCTTTGATTCAACAGTACCAGTACAACAACATAATTCCTTTGTCAGGAAAGAAGCAATCCAGGTTACCTGACCTGATAAAAGTCAACCTACATAGCTATGCAAACTGTTTTGAAAGTGCTTACCACCACTATAAAGAAATCTCCGATTCAGGTGCTCCACTCAAGTTAACCGCGGAGTGGATTCTCGATAATTACTACCTCCTTCAACAAGCCATACAACAAATCAAAGAAGACCTTCCGTACGGTTACCAACAACACCTTCCCAGGTTGGTGGATTCTCCCTATTCGGGTTTTCCGCGGATTTTTGCCCTTTGTCGCAGCCTGCTCAATAATCAAAATTATTTATTGGAGTTGGATGACCTAAGGGAGATCATGATTGAATTCCAGCATGAAGTACCTCTCTCGATGAGCGAGTTATGGGCAGTCCCAATCTTTTTGCGTTTCGGTCTGCTCGAAAAGTTGGCATACACGCTTCTAGAGGAAATAGACTCCGTTGACCCAACAAATCTTCCCAGCCTGCCACCCACTTCTCCTGAAGTCCAGGCCTCTATGTCTGAGAAACCGCAAAACCTGCCTAAAGATCAGACAGATATTATTGCCAACATCATTCGCAGCCTGCGCAAGATCTCCGAAAGCAACTGGGAGAATATTTTTGAATCTATCAGCCTGGTGGATAAAATATTTCGCCAGGACCCAGCTGGCATTTATATGAACATGGATTTCAAGACCCGCAACCTTTACCGGGGAGAGATAGAAAAAATCGCAAAAGCCACCTGCCAAGAGGAACACCGACTGGCAAGTTCTGTCCTGGAGCTCTGCCAGGAATCTGCCCTCAACGAGGGTAAAGATCACGATGATCTGCTGACAACTGCTCACATAGGGACTTATCTGATCGGCGATAGGCGTAAAGCCTTCGAAGAACGCATTCATTTCAAACCCAGTCTGAAAACACGCATCAAGCGCCGGACAAAGTCCTGGAACAGCCATCTCTACCTTGGTGGCATCTTCCTAATCGCCCTCGGATTAATTACTCTCATGCTTTGGGGCGTTCACACCCAGTCACAATTTGACCACATCGGTGCTGGACAAACCCTATTAATGGTCATTGTATCTCTTAGTATGGTTCCTACTGCCTTTACTGTTGCTAGCAACTTAGTGAATACTGTGTTAACCACATGGATTACTCCGAGCTTCCTGCCGAAAATGGATTTTACTACGGGCATTCCTGCTGCTTTCCAAACTCTGGTGGTCATCCCGGGAATGATCTCCAGTCACAATGATATCGATTACCTCGTCCGCCAGCTTGAGATCCACTACCTGAGCAATCCCCAAGTCGAGTTCAAGTTCGCCCTGCTCTCCGATTATGCTGATGCGGATAGCCCGACCCGACCCGAGGATGAGAGCTTGCTCAAATATGCCATGCAAGCCGTTGCGTCTCTGAATCATAAATATCAGCTTAACCACACCAAAGATGTGCCGCCCGCAGGAGAACAGAGATTTTTCCTATTTCATCGTCACCGCTTATGGAATCCATCGCAAGGAAACTGGATGGGCTGGGAACGCAAACGTGGCAAACTGGATGAACTAAATCGATTCTTGCGTGGTGACCCAAACACCTCCTTCCTTAAAATCACCACCGATGAGGATGTCCGCCAGGCGCTTGGGTATATCCGCTTTGTGATCACCGCCGACGCAGATACGGTGCTTCCACCTGGTTCAGCTGCACGTTTAGTTGGCACCCTTGCCCATCCCCTTAATAGAGCTCGGTTTGACCCGACAACCGGTCAGGTTACGTCTGGATACACCATCCTACAGCCACGGGTGGAAATAAACCCGCGCAGTGCCAATCAAACCTGGTTCACACGTATCTTTGCCGGCGATACTGGGCTTGATCTTTACACCCATGCGGTTTCAGATATTTACCAGGACCTCTTTGGTGAAGGCAATTATGTTGGCAAGGGGATTTATGATGTGGATGCCATGATGCAGAGTGTTGAAGGTCACATCCCCGAAAATACACTGCTTAGTCATGACTTGCTCGAGGGCATCCTCGGTCGTGCAGGTCTGGTCAGTGATATTAGCCTGATTGAGGACTATCCCCAGACTTATTATGAGCAGGTAATGCGCCAACGGCGCTGGATTCGCGGGGATTGGCAACTCATTCCCTGGTTAATTAACCCCACCAAATTCGGCGTCAGATTTTCCGCCATTGACCGATGGAAAATGCTTCATAACTTACTGCGTTCTCTACTCTCACCGACACTTCTGCTAACCATTTTGGTGGGTATAGCGTTTCTACCCAGCCTTGCCTGGTTATGGGTTTCGATCTTGGTGGTCGCCTTTGGCGTTCCACTCCTCACTGCCCTGATCAACAAAGCTCTACAAAACCTGAGGGGTAAACGTCACCAGGAAATTTGGCCTTCCCTTTGGCCGGTTTTCATGCGCTGGGTTTTCGCCATCGCTTTTTTGCCTTATGAAGCCTATTTTTCAATGGATGCCATTCTCATAACCTTGCGCCGGTTATTTTTTACAAAACGGAAGCTTCTTTCCTGGACGACTGCAGAACATACTTCCGTGTTATTACGTTCCAAGATTAATCAAAACCAAGCCTGGATCAAACTCAGCATCTCAGCCATCCTGGCAGTTGCCTTTGTTCTTGTGGTCCAGATACAAACTTTGCTCTCTAGGCGGGTCAGCATTTTATTACAAATGCCCGTCCTGCCAATTGTCATCCTGTGGATCCTTTCTTCTGTGCTCGTCAGGCTGGTTAACCAGCCGCTTCCTACTCCCAAGAGCTTGACTCCCTTTAAACAAATTGGGCATTTACGTTTTTTTGCCCGCCGGACGTGGGGTTTCTTTGAGAATTTTGTTGGACCTCAAGATCACTGGTTGCCCCCTGACCATTTTCAAGAGACACCCAACCAGATAATCGCACATCACACATCACCATCAAATATCGGTTTATATCTCACCTCTTCTATAGGGGCTTATGATTTGGGATACCTGGACCATCCCAGATTAGCTGCCCGCCTGGACGCCACCATTCAAACGCTTGAGCAAATGGAGCGACATCGAGGTCACTTTCTCAACTGGTACAACACCCAATCTTTAGAACCACTTTCTCCCCGATATGTCTCCACCGTCGACAGCGGTAATCTGGCTATCAGTCTCATTATCCTTTCTACCACTTGTACTGGAATACCTGCAGAGCCGGTCTTCCGCTGGGAAGTGTGGGAAGGTTTCTTCGATAATCTAAATAACCTGAGTGAGATTCTAAATACAATCAAATCAATACATCCTGACCCACAGATTGATACGATCATGGAATCGATTGTCAGTATGGAAACCAGGATCCGCTTCATTAAAGATCAGCCATCTCAGTGGCATGAACTCTTTAAATTTATATCCACAACTTTCTGGCAGGGTCTTTCGAACCAACTCGGGAATCTGATCGCCACAGTTTCTCCCCTCATGGATTTGGAAAACATCAATCGGTTGCAGGATGTCATTCGTCAGGTGGAGCAGCATAATCGTGGTGGTCAACGTATCATCGACGAACTCGTCACGTGGGTCCCATTCCTGGAAGCAGTGCCATCGTTACTCCAAAAAGAAAACTATCATAAATGGCTTGCACAACTTACTGAAACCCTGGTTTACAGTCCTCAGTTAAACCGGATCCGAGCTCTCACTCAAGCCGCGCTTGCTCATATTACTACTCTTCAACAGGAACTACCTGCGCTTTCCAATACCCCTGATTCCGAACAGCCTTCCATTGAAGAAGCACAAGCGTGGTTGAAGGCGCTGCGACTGGCATTGCAAAAGGCTGCTGCAAATGCCGGACAACTGGAGGACCAATTTAAGTCCCTGGCTTCTCGTGCTGACCGTTTTATCGATGAGATGGACTTCTCTTTCCTATACGATCCCGACCACCAGGTCTTTCACATCGGTTTTAATCTCGAAACCGGTCAACTCGATAATAGCTATTATGACCTGCTCGCGTCTGAAGCACGTATCGCGTCGCTGGTCGCAATTTCGAAGGGTCAGGTTCCTCAAAAACATTGGTTGTATCTCAGCCGCCCGATTACCCAAGTGAATGGTGATTACGCATTGCTCTCATGGAGCGGAACCATGTTTGAATACCTGATGCCTACGCTCTACTTGCAGTCGCATGTGAACACCTTGTTACATACCAGTGTCATGACAGCGGTCAAATATCAACGCAGTTACGCAAAATCCAAAGGCGTTCCTTGGGGAATTTCCGAATCAGGCTTTTTCCAATTTGACGTGAACAACAACTATCAATACCGCGCCTTTGGCGTGCCCGGGTTGGGTTTCAAAAGGGGGCTTTCGGATGACTTAGTGATCGCTCCTTATGCCTCGCTTATGGCAATTAAATGGGCACCTTCCGCTGTTGAAGACAACGTTCAGGAACTGATTTCACATGGTGCATTTGGTCACTACGGTTTCTATGAAGCCATTGATTTTACCAATGATCGCCTGACCTCTGGGAAACAATCTGAGGTTGTTCAGGAATACATGTCACATCATCAGGGTATGATCTTAATGGCCTTGGTCAATTACTTGTATGATGACATCATGGTTCGTCGTGTCCATGCTGACCCGCAAATCCAGAGTGTGGAATTGCTATTACAGGAACAAATACCAATGGGCGTACCACTTCTTCAGCCCGGCCAGGAGGATATAAGGGACACCCGTCGGGTTAGCGAAACCCCATTGGAAATTATTCCCTGGTCTGAACCGGTTTCAGCTCCCGCTCCCCAGATGCACCTCCTCTCTAATGGTTCATTCAGCACCCTGCTTTCCAATCGTGGTGGCGGATTCAACCGCTGGAAAGGCATTGACCTTACGCGATGGCGGGCAGATGGGGTCCTCGACCCTTGGGGAACCTGGATTTATATCCAGGATATGCAGAAAAAAAACGGCTCCAACCTCTACACAACCTGGTCAGCCGCCCATCAACCCATTCCCGCGGGGTCGGACGATATGCAGGTCAACTTCTTTGCCCATATGGTTGTTTTCCGCCGCACACAAAATGGGTTGATTTCCACTATGGAAGTGACTGTTGCTGCCGAGGATCCACTCGAAATACGACGTATTCATTTGATCAATAATGCCAACACTCGGCGCCATCTGCGGCTGACATCATACGGCGAGGTTGTTATGAACCAACAGGCAGCAGATGTGCGCCACCCCGCTTACAACAAACTCTTCATCGAGTCTGAATACATCCCCGAACTTAATCTGCAAATCTTCAAACGCCGTGGTCGGAGCGATAAAGATCCGCCGGTTTTTCTCGGGCATATGCTCATGATGAGGGATAGCCATAATCGTAAAAACGAAGGTCTGCCGATCGCCCATGAGAGCGATCGCAGAAATTTTATTGGCCGTGAGCACACCTTTCGCCATCCATCGGCGCTTCAATCTAATTCTTATTTGACCGGTACCACAGGTGCCACCTTGGATCCTATCTTTTCACTGGGCAGGGAGGTCTATCTCAATCCCCATGACAGCTGTGAACTGGCGTTTCTCACCTTCGCCGCGGCTTCCAGGAGTGCTATGCTTGAACTGGTCAAACGCTACAGCCTTTGGTCGCGGGTTGAGGATGCCTTCCATGAATCAAATGCAGCCAACCTGATCTGGCTTGGAAGACAAAAAGTGGAAAGCGAAAGCCTTAAAACCAACCTACACCTGCTTTCCGCCCTGCTTTACCCGCAGGGTCAGTTCCGTGCAGATTTCGACACTCTCTCCTCTAACCGCCTTAACCAGGCTGGTCTGTGGCGTTTTGGCATCTCCGGTGACTATCCCATCATTTTGCTTGAACTTGACAACACTGAACATCTCGACTTGCTTGCAGAAGTGGTCCAGGCTCAAAATTTCTTCCGCACACGTGGCGTCCATATCGATCTTGTGGTACTGAACGGAGAATCCAGCTCCTACAACTCTGAATTGAACGACCTCATCCTGCGCAAGATTTGCCAGGCTGACGCCGAACAATGGTTGAATCAACGCTCCGGTATCTTTATCCGCTTTGCAGATCAAATGGAGCTTAAAGAGCAGGTTTTGCTTAAATCCGTAGCAAGTGTTTTTTTGAGTGGCAAGCTCGGCTCCCTCTCCGGGCAAATTAATGGTAAAGCCGCTCCGACGTCTGAACTTCCTCAGCTTACCCCCACCCAGACGTCGCGCAGCCACCTGCCAGCCTTAACCCCTTGGGAATCCCAACCGATTGGACCCCTGGGATTCTATAACGGTTTTGGCGGTTTCAGCCCGGATGGTAAGGAATATGTCCTCCACCTGTCACTCGGGAAAACCACTCCAGCGCCCTGGGTCAACGTGATTGGCTACCCACACTTCGGATTCATGGTTTCACAATCTGGCAGCCAGACTACCTGGTCGCTTAACAGCGGAGAAAATCGTCTCTCCCCCTGGCATAACGACCCTGTTATTGACCCTTCTGGCGAAGTGCTCTACCTGCGCGACGAGGAAACCGGAGATCTCTGGACGCCTACCCCACAGCCAACACCCGCCCCAAATCCCTACCGCATCCGCCATGGAGCAGGTTACACAATTTTCGAATCCGAATCACATGGTCTCAAACAGGAACTGACACTTTTCGCCAGCCCCAATGATCCGGTCAAGCTTATCCACCTGAAGGTCAAAAACACACTGGACACCAACCGCCGCCTGACAGCCACCTATTACCTCGAATGGGTCCTGGGAATTACCCATGCCGATTCCTTGGCATATCTAATCCCTGAATACAATCCTGATTATTCCATGCTGAGCATGCGCAATCCCTACCACCCGGAAATGGGAGAGCGAATCGCCTTCCTGATGGCCAACCGTACACTTTATGGTTTTTCAACCAGCCGACTGGAATTCCTTGGGAGCGATGGTGACCTTTCTCACCCCGCCGCCCTACAACGTATAGGTCTCTCTGGCAGCCTCAAAGTTGGATCCGATCCATGTGCAGCACTCCAAGTACCCCTCGACCTGCTTCCTGGTGGAACAGATGAGATCTATTTTGTCCTGGGAGAAGCCAAGGACCAATCCAGTCTCAAATTACTAACAAAGAAATATCATGATCCTTCCATGGTTGGCGATGCGTTTAGACAGACGCATGCCTTCTGGGATAACCTGCTCAGCCGCATTCAGGTCGATACTCCAGACCCAGCTGCCAACCTCATGCTCAACCACTGGTGGCTTTACCAAACCCTTTCCTGCCGAATTTGGGGTCGCACCGGTTTCTATCAGTCCAGTGGTGCCTTTGGTTTTCGCGACCAATTGCAAGACGTGCTTGCCTTGCTCAACATAGACCCTTACCTCGTCAAAAGCCAAATTCTAAACGCGGCACAGCAACAGTTTGAAGAAGGCGACGTGTTGCATTGGTGGCACCCCCTATCCCATCGAGGGGTGCGCACGCGCATCTCAGACAACTTGCTCTGGCTGCCTTTTGTCGCCACCCAATACGTTTCTACCACCGGGGATACCTCTCTATGGGAGGAAAAAATACCCTTCCTGCAAGCACCCCTGCTTAAGCCCGATGAACTGGAACGCTATGGCTTCTACGAGCCTACCCAAAAGTCTTACACTCTCTTTGAGCATTGCCAAAGAGCCCTCCAAAAAGGGAGCACTGTGGGTGCTCACGGTCTGCCGCTTATCGGCACAGGTGATTGGAACGATGGTTTCAACCTGGTCGGGGGACAGGGCAAAGGAGAGAGCACCTGGTTGGCATGGTTCCTGGTGGATGTGCTCAAACGCTTTGCTTACACCTGTGAGCAACGCGGCGAAACGCAGGCAGCCCAAACTTACCGCAACAGTGCTGCTGCCTATGTTCAGGCCATCGAGCAAAATGCTTGGGATGGCAACTGGTACCTGCGTGCTTTTTACGATGATGGCACCCCCCTCGGCAGCCAGGCCTCACTGGAATGCCAGATTGATGCCATCGCCCAATCCTGGGCAGTCCTTAGCGGCGCTGGCCAACTGCAACGCTCTGCCCAAGCCATGGACTCCGTCTGGAATAGGCTTGTCCGCCCGGATCAGAACCTTTGCCTGCTTTTCACCCCACCTTTCGACCAAAGCCCCTACAATCCGGGGTACATCAAAAATTATCCGCCCGGTGTCCGGGAAAATGGTGGGCAATATACGCATGCTGCCGCCTGGACGGCTTGGGCTTTTGCCGGCTTGGGTGATGCCACCCGTGCCTGGCACCTTTACGATATGCTCAATCCCATCTACCAGTCTGATGGCGAGTCACGTGCCCGCCAGTATCGCGTCGAACCCTACGTAAGCGCTGCTGATGTCTACAGCCAGGAACCCTTCTTGAGAAGAGGTGGCTGGACATGGTATACCGGCTCAGCTGCCTGGCTCTATCGCCTGGGCATTGAAGGCTTGCTGGGTCTCCATAAACAAGGCGAAAGCTTACGGATTGACCCCGTCATCCCCCCCCAATGGGACGGGTTTTCCATCCAATATCGCCATAGCAAAAAGCTCTACAATATTTATGTGCATAATCCCCGGCATATTTCCCAGGGAGTGAGCGAAACTTGGCTGGATGGTGAGAAATTGCCCGAGCCTTTAATCCCCCTGGATACCAACCAGGGGGCACAGGATAATATCGGTCAATCTCACCGCATTGACATCACGCTGGGATAGATTTGTGAGTGACTTGTTCTGCCTGCTAAATTCCCCTCTGCAGAATTCTGTGCATCAAATATCACAGCCTTGTCAATTACTCAAAGTCAATTTCTGATGTTTTTTTCAACTCCACTCCCGCTTGATCGCGTTTAGCATGCCATTCCTCAATCAGTTGTGGGGCTTTCTGGCTGAAACTGCTGTGTGCATCTCTATCTAGAGCAACCGAATAGCTTAATTCCAATGCACTCAGGCAAGTGGCTTTTACACAACCATGGGTGACCAACCCAGCGATTATCAGTCGTCTGATATTTTGGGATATCAGAATTTCAGTCAGGTCAGTTTCTTCAAAAGCGTTGCTGTGTTCTTTAAGTATGATTAGGTCTCCCGTCAATGGGTTTAAACGTGGCTGTAATTGCCAGCCAACCGAACCTTTTATCAGTCTCGTTGATCGGAATGTTGAATATAGATGATCAGGGTACCGCCATGATGCGCTTTTTCGATCAACAGCAGAACGTTTTCTATTAACTTCTCTGTTCGATACATGGGAGTGGATTTTTGAAATAGACCTTGCTGAACATCAATGATCAGGAGAGCGGTTTTGTAAGAATTTTCAAGAATTGGGGATCCGATTTGCCATAATCATTGTTGAATATTCCTGTTGTCTGTTCCGAATCAAGTGTATGTTAATTATATATATTCCAATCTATTAGGATAACCGTCCAAGTTTCAGAACAGTAACAAGGTTTGCCAATTTGATTTTGCCAATAATCAAACCTATTACAACGAAAATGAGACAGTATTTGGCGTTATGAAGGAAAAAAACTCAGCAGGCAGCGTTTCAACTCAAGATGGTTTTGAACAAGTAAATCGACAACAATTGAGAACGATATCTACAATTCAAACTTTCATAGCGGAAAAGAAACAAGCGGGCGACCGGATTCGAACCGGCGAAATGTTAGCTTGGAAGGCTAATGCCTTACCACTTGGCGACGCCCGCGAGTATGCTTATTGTATGCGAATCAAATTCCCTGTCAATGTTTTTGCAGGATCAACTCTCTTCCCAGCAGCAAATGCATGCCCCTAGCGTGCTTGCCCAGAAGCACGGCTAGCCAGGAAAGCCCCGAAATCGCCTAACGAAGCAGTTCCTGCAGCAGTTCCCGAGTGCGCCTGGGATCAGCCTTGCCGCCGGTCCTGCGCATCACCTGCCCCAGAAACCAGCCCATCAGGCTCTCCTTGCCAGCCTTGAAGTTCGCCACCTCGTTGGGTGCCTCCGCCAAAACGGCTTTAATCTGCTCGCGTAGGGCAGCCTCATCCCCGATCAGTCCGAGGCCTTCCGCTTCGACGACCTGCGCAGGGCTTTCCCCGCTCTCCTCTACCTTCTTCAGCAGCGACTTGCCAGTGGCGCTGTTGATCTTTCCGGCATCAACGAGCTCGAGAATCTCTGCCAGATCCCCTGGTCTCAGCCGCAACTCAGCCGCGTTCTTCCCCATGTCATTTATCAGGCGCGAGAGGTCATTCATCATCCAGTTGGAGACGGTCTTGGCTTCGCCATCATAGAGGTGCACTGTCTCTTCATAATAATCGGACAGGCTGCGCTCGCTGGTAAGGATTTCAGCGTCATAGGCGGAAAGGCTATATTCCTCGACAAAACGCCCGCGTCGCTCCAGCGGCAGTTCAGGCAGGCTCTTTTTGATCCGGTCAATCTGTTCGGCTGTCAAAACCACCGGCAGCAGGTCAGGCTCGCGGAAGTAGCGGTAATCGGCTTCGGTTTCCTTTGAGCGCATCTTGCGCAGCGTGCCGGCATCAGCGTCCCAATCCAGGGTATATGATTCAATCCGCTCTCCTGCCTCAACCGCTTCAATCTGGCGTTGGGCTTCCATAATGATCGCCTGCCGGACTGAGTCAATCGAGTTGACGTTCTTGATTTCGGTCTTGGTGTTCAAGACCTGACTGCCCACCTCCCGGATGGACACATTGGCATCACAGCGCAGGTGCCCCTTCTCCATATCCGCTTCAGAAACACCGATCCAGCGCAGCAACTGCCGCAACTGAATCAGGTACTGGGCAGCCTCATCTGCCGAATGCAAGTCCGGTTCTGTCACCATTTCCACCAGCGGCACCCCGCAGCGGTTGAAGTCTACCAGCCGCATGCCGTGCTCAATCTTGGTCTTGCCGGCATCCTCCTCCAGGTGAAGTTTGTGGATATGCACCCGTTTGGAACTGCCACCTGGCATCTTCAGGTCCAGATAGCCGCCCTTGCCAATCGGCTCATCAAACTGGGTAATCTGGAAGCCTTTGGGCAGGTCAGGATAGAAGTAATTTTTACGGTCAAAGTACGAGGCCGGGTTGATCTCGGCGTGCATGGCGGCAGCCAATAGTGCCCCCTTCTGGACTACCTCGGCATTCAAAACCGGCATGACCCCCGGCAGGCCGCTGCAGACCGGGCAGATGTTGGTGTTGGGTTCAGCCTCCCATGAGTCTGCCTTGCACGAGCAAAAGATCTTGGTGACGGTATTGAGCTGGATGTGCGTTTCCAGACCGATGACAATTTCGTATGGTTTCATTTGCCCACCTCCAGGTCATGCAGGGCTTGCGGCTTGATTTTGCGCCAACTTTCTTGCAGGGTGGCTTGTTCGTAGGCATAGGCTGTTTTCAGGATCAGGTCCTCGCGAAAGTCATTCCCCAGGAACTGCACACCGATTGGAAGCCCTGAGGAATCCAAACCGGCCGGGATGCTGATGGCGGGCAGTCCTGCATGGTTGGCAGCCACAGTCATCTGATCGGAGTACTGCATCAGCACCGAGTCCCCATAGACCACCTTGCGCTTGAAGGCGGTGGTGGGGGTGGTTGGGGTAAGCAGCGCGCCCAGGCGGTACGGACCCTGTGGGTTAAAAGCCTGATCAAAATCCGAGCGGATCAGGGAGCGCACGCGCAACGCTTTCTGGTAGTAATGAGCGCTGTGCTGTGCTGCACTGACGTACATACCCATCAGGATGCGCAGTTTGGGCTCCAACCCAAAGCCTTCCGCCCGGGTTCTGCGATACAGTTCGTTCAGGTCGCTCACCGGCTGGCTGGTGCGGTAACCATACTTGACCCCATCAAAGCGATGCAGGTTAGAGGCTGCCTCCACCCGCGAAATCACAAAATAAGTGGGGATGCCGTGGCGGGTGTTGGGCATGGGCACGTTTTCAATGATCTCCGCGCCCTGGCGGGCAAGCACTTCTGCCACATCGCGAACTGCCTGGCTGACCTCGCGTTGGATGGGTTGCATGCCCATCTCGCCGGTTTCGGTATCCGGGTAGGTGATGTGGTCGTAATCCAGCGAGAGGCCAATCCGCATTCCGCGTATATCCCCGCCAAGCTCCCTCAAATAATCCGGAACCGGTACGATCGCGGAGGTGCTGTCGTGCGGGTCCTGACCGGCTAAAACCTGCAGCATCAGGGCGGCATCCGCCACGTCCCTTGCCAGCGGACCTGGGCAGTCCAGCGAGGAACCAAACGCAATCAACCCATACCTGGGAACCCGCCCATAGGTCGGTTTCATCCCGACCACTCCGCAAAAGGCAGCCGGCTGGCGGATGGACCCGCCGGTATCCGTGCCGAGTGAAAGCGGCGT
>JBAQMM010000266.1:0-5111 GCA_049302815.1 Anaerolineaceae bacterium
CCCCTGCCCCGGGTTGAAGCGGTCAACGAAAACCTGGTAGATACGGGCGGTTTTTGCCCAGGCGGGGGTGGCGCCGCCACCATACCAGATGGCGTAATTGGTTGCCTGCCTGGGATCGCGGGATTGCGTGTCCGCATAAAGGGTGTTTGGGATGTTCAGCCCGGTTGGTTTTTTGGGCAGTGTGGCGCAGACCTGGTAGCGTAGCATGGTGTTGGCAGTTTGGGGGGGCAGGTCGGTTTGCCAGTTTTGCAGCCAGGACCAGGAGAGGGTATTCCAGGTGAGGTCGGTTTTGGTGAAGGAGGCAGTGGAAGCCGAAGCCCATTCATCGGTGCTGTAACGCAGGAGAACCTCGCGGACGGGCAGATCGCTGCTGGTGGTGGCGTACAGGCGCACCGCGTCTCCGGGTTGGGGCAGGAGAGGGGTTTTGCGGGCGTGATGGCGCAAGCCATGCGTGTGCTCGAGGAGGTATTGCGTGCCCTTTGGGGATTTTTCCAGGTCGCCAAAGAGGTGATCGTCGAGGGGGTTGGTAGGTGCTGGCATGTGCTGCGAATCCTTCGTCCGGGATAGTAATGGAGGTTAATTGTACGCCATTTTGGGTGGGAGTGGTACGTGACCCTTGAGCCGGATGCCTCGAAGCCATGTGGGGAGGCGCGAACGCTGGGGTACTGTCATTACGACTGCGTAGCGCCATGTAGGGATGTGCAGCCTCCCATTGGGATCGGGGGACCTATATCCATCGGCACGAACTGAGTGTCATCCACGCTGCACGATGGGTGACCTACATCTATATAACCAGCAAAAGAGCCTGTCCATCACAGGGCAGGCTCTTTCATCTTATGAAAAACTCAGCGGTTTACTTGGAGATGATCGGCAGGTAGATATACTTGGTCATCTGCAACTCAACCACGGCAGTGGCGACTTCCTCCTGCGTCCCCATCTGATCGTTGGAGTGCAGGGCGAGGTTTGTCAACGCACCATCCGGAGCATCCTCGTCCACGGTCACCTGGAAGGTGATCACGACGGGCGGGGCCGGCAGAAGGGCATAGTCAAAGCAGATGGCGGAACCATCCGCAATGGTCAGGGCGGGGTCGTTGTAGCTCACGAGCGTTCCGACGGTACCATCCACGTTTTCCACGCCAATGGTGCCGCTGGCAGCTGCAAACAGCCCGGGGGTGATGTTGTCGTATGCGAAGATAATCTCGTAAGCACCAGGATTGTCATCCGGCTGCAGGAAGTAGCCGATTTCCAGGTCCAGGGTCTTAGAGGGATCCGCGTTGAGGAAAACATCATCATATTCAACGGTTGCCAGGGAGGCGCCATCACCTACCAAGGTCACACCCTTATTGGTTGCCAGGTTATATTGAACGGTGAAGTCATCCCAGAACATCGCCATCAGGTTGTTCGGTGCTGCGGCATCCGGGATTTGCTGGTTCACACTGGTGGGACCGACCATGGCAAACCCGGTGAAACCGTCGGCAGTGAATTCCATGCCGTTATAATCGACTCCGTAATAGTTGAACACTGGATAGGTATCGAATACTACATACCAGAAACTATCACCATAAATGGCACTGTCGGTATCAAAAGCATACGAGGTGGTGTACCAATCCAGGTAATCGTCAGTCGGGTTACCATCGGTGAAGAATCCGAGCGTACAATTAGGATCCTCCTCGCTGGTGGCAGCCACATAGTCGCGGTAGCTGGCAGCCACATCGCCGCTCCAGGTGATGGCATTGTTGACAGGGTCATAGACCGCGCCGCCGGTAGCCGAACCGGGAACGTAGGTAACGCCTTCGGGTAGGACGTCGTTGATGTCGTACGCGAAGGTCTCGGTGGTGTAGTTGGTGATCTCGATGGTGTAAGTGATCACATCGCCTGCAGTGGCTGTCGCAACGTCAGCGCTCTTAACCACGTCGTCCGCGCCGCGCACCACGTCTATTTCAGTCGTGCCGATGTTGGTCAGATAGGTGCCGTCGGTGTAGACATCCATGAGGCCGTACAGGCGGTCGCCAGCTTCACTGTCAATATCGTGCCAGTACACATCCAGACTGAAAGGCACGCCAACGGGATTGGTCTCAGGACCAAGCACCGTCATGGTGGGCGGATCAACCGGTTCGTAAGGGATCAGGCCGAGCGTCAGGGTAATGTCATCGGTGGGCGCGCCGGAACCCTGCCAGTTTTGCACCAGGATCCACAGGTCATAATAACCCACCGGGAAGCCCCACTCGCTCAGGTATTCATAGGCTGTTGCGGTGGCGCTGGCTTCGTACTGTTCGTCTTCAGATGGCAAGCCATCTTCGTTGACATCAAAACCCCAATACAAATCCACATCCGGAGCCGTGGAGGCGGTGATTTCGGCCACCACACGGGCGGCACCCAAATCCATGGGGATGATGGTGTAGAAGACCCCGTCCAGGTTGTTATAAGGATCGCCGTTGGACGGGTCCTTTGCCAGTTGGATTTCAATAGGCTCGCCCTTGACGAAACCGTAGGTGTCAACGGTCAGGTCGGTGATTTCCACAGCGGTAATATCGGTGATGGAATCGCCACCGGCGTCGCGATGGGATTCAAACTTGACCAGGTCAGGGAGGTTGCCAGCCGTGGGCATAACAGCTGCAGGGATGGTCACATCAGAGATGGGGGTATCACCTGTCAGATTCAAGACCTGCACATCATCAACCCACCAATCATCTGCACAATCGCCCGTGTACTTAAAGGCAATGTAGACATTCTGCCCAGCATAGGCACTCAGATCAACGGAGACCGGGGTGGTTGTCCAAGTATCCTCAGGTGGAACGGCAGGTTGGGCAACTTCAACAAAGTCTCCAACTACAGGATCTCCGCTTCCAGTCGAAACCAGGATACCGTGGTATATAAGATCGCCTGTGTAGTTGCCTCTCTGTTGGAACGTGAAAGTTGTTATACCTGTAGTTGGAACTATAATTTGTGGGGTCACCAACCAACCTTCCTGATCCACAGAACAATCGTATGAGTGCTGGGCTGAGGCTGGAGAACTGGTGTAATTTATGGTATCTCGCAACCATATTTCCCCTGTCGCATCGATATCATAAACAGCCCAACCCGTTGGCGGGAAAGCTTCTTCAGTAAAGTCTTGGGATAATACCACCACAGGGTCGCCACTGCCAGGATGGACATCCTCGGTATTAAACTCAATCTTGCCGAATAGCCACTCGTCAGGTGTAGAGCTGCTCACATCCGCGGTGATGGTGATTTCCTGTGTGGCGCCGGGGTTGATCGTGAATTCCGCCGGGTCAACGGTGATCCAGGCGGGAGCATTCACGGTATAGGTGGCGGGTAAATCAGCCACACTGGTGAACGTGCGAGTCCAGCTGCATTCGCTCACGCAGGAGCTGTTGTAGAGGCTGGCAATGTTGAGGGTCTTGACGTCTCCTCCAGCGGCCGGGTCGGCTGCTACGAAGTTATCATAGGTCTCATCCATCACCAGACCGATCAGACCAGCCACTTCGAGCTGGATGCGGCCGGCGCCGATGTCGAACAGGTCGGCGGGGGTGGTTTTGTCTTCCTTCAAGAGACCGTCGTAGCCGGTCAGCATGAGAGCCGACTTGATTTCAGCAGGGGTCCAATCCGGGTGCAGGGAGTAAAGCAGAGCAGCCGAGCCAGCATCGTGCGGGCTGGACATGGAAGTACCCTGGAGCAGATTGTATTCGGCTTCGCCATCAGGAGGAATTTCGCCATCGGAGACCGCCGCCAGGATTTCCATGCCAGGGGCGGAAACATCTGGTTTGAGCACATCTAAGGTGGTATTGGGACCGCGGGAACTGAAGTCGGCCATGATATCACCGAAAGCATCGTTGTGGATCGAGCCAAAAGCGGAAATGTTGACAACGTCATCCGTGGCTGAAGCGACCCAGTTAGCAATTTCAAGGCCAAGCGTGCCGGGGATATCCAGCATGACGCCGGGAATATGGGTACCGGAAACGCTCATCGCGCCTGGGGCACGGTCATCGGTGAAGATCAAAACTCCCGAGGCACCGGCAGCTTCCGCTGTCAGGATTTTCTCGGAAAAGGTACAGGTGCCGCGCTGGAGCAGCGCAATGGCGCCATCAAAGAAATTGGGGGTATAACCGGGATCGGCACAACCCAGAGGATTGCCATCCTCACCGGAGAATTTCACGCCCTTGTTGACCATGGGATCGACAAAGGGGATTTCGCCTGCCAGCGTGGTGATGTTTTGATATAGTGGGTTGGAGAAATCGACTTCGCTGGTGAATTTGCGGTTGTGGGTGGAAGCGGCGGTGCTGAGCAGCCAGGGAGAGCGGTGGGCTACCGTTGCAGCCCCGGGACCCTCGTTGCCAGCCGAGGTGGAGACCACCACGCCGTCACCAAAGGCTTCCAGGAAAGCCAGTTCTACCCCATCGTTGTAGGGGTCTTCTCCGCCGGAGATGGAGTAGTTGATGACGTCCACGCCATCGAGGATAGACTGCTGAACCGCTGCGATGGAATCTTCACCCTCGCAGGAACCGCCGTCTGGGGTCGGGTAGCAGACATCATAGGAGACGATCTGGGCATGCGGAGCCATGCCGGAAATGGTTACAGCCGTTCCATAATAATCGAGATCAACCGTGTTGCCGGCAACTGTGCTGGCAGTGTGGGAACCGTGACCTTCGCTGTCCTCCGGGGTCACATAGTCGGATGGGGCATCGCCGGTATAGCTGTAGGCGCCCACGATTTTGTCGTTACAGGCTGTGGCATACTCAGGATCACCGCCGGGAGCGCACACGCCCAGGTAATCGCCAGTCCATTCATAGACATAGCCATCGGCGGGGGTGTCGCTAAAGGAAGGGTGGTCAAAGTTGATGCCGGTGTCGATGATACCAGCCAGGATGCCTTCGCCTTTGGTGAGGTCGCCGGAGGGAACGGAAGTGCCGTCCCACAGGGTATCAGCACCAAGCCAGGTTGGACCGGCATCGGTATCAGGCGTCTCGGTGCTATCGCGTAGCACCTTACGAACACCGGGGAGGGTTTTCAGGGTGAGGGCTTCGTCCGGAGTCAATTCAACGGAGACGCCGTTGAGGATGACGTCATAGACGTAGCGGACTTCAATGCTACGCCCGAGGGCGACTTCTGCC